>NZ_JAGWCT010000025.1:0-46684 GCF_020657815.1 Clostridioides sp. ZZV15-6597
ATACTAATTCTCTTATAATATAAATTGTTATTATATATAAGAAAAATTCCTAATAAAAAATCTATTTAACATTTTGTTTACTTTAAATCTCACATACTCAACGCTTTATTTACTATAAATAAGGATATTTAAAATATATATTTTTGTAATAAGGAGGTATACTTATGACTGATTCCCAAAGTAAAAAAGAATACTTACGTAGTATTTGCAAAGTACAGGACTATATAGAAGAGCATTTGTATGATTCTCTTTCTCTTGAAGAGCTCTCTAATATAGCAGGTTTTTCAAAGTTTCATTTTCATAGGATTTTCAAAGCGATAGAAAAAGAAACATTATCACAGTATGTAAATAGGTTAAAACTAGAAGGAGCCACGTCTTTTCTTATTCATCGTACTGACATGACAATTACTGATATTGCACATTATTTTGGTTTTACTGATTCTGCGGTTTTTTCGCGAGCATTCAAAAATTACTATAAGATAAGCCCTATAAAATATAGAAATAATTATAGCAAGAATTGCAAAGAACCATATAAAATTTCTCAGTATAATAGATACATATCAAAACTTAAATCTAAAAATAATAGAGAGGTTAAAGGAGAAATTGAAATCTTAGAACTTGATAATGTAAATACAGCTTATATTAGATACACTGGGTCATATGGAAATTTAGCTAGTCATTTTCCAAAGATTGTAGAAAAACTCTTTGAATATGCAAATGAGCAGAATCTAGTTGAACTTGAAAAGACAAATATATTAGCTATTTATCATGATAATCCTCAATTTACACAAGAACATCATTTGAGGACTAGTATTTGTATGACAATTCCAGATAATATTGTTGTCAAAGAAAATAGCGACCTTGGTAATATGACAATACCTTCTGGTAAATATCTTGTGGGACATTTTAGTATTTTTCAAAATGAATATAGTGATGCTTGGGATTTTATGTATAATGAATGGCTATCAAATGATGAGCATAAATTACGTAATTCTTTCCCTTTTGAAGTATACCTTAATGACCCAAATACTCACCCACAAAATAAACATATAGTTGATATATATTTACCTATAGAGTCTTTTTAATACTATGATTTCGCTTAACCTCTTCTTATATTAAGGATTAAAACATCCCAATTTTATAGTTTGATAAAATTAATAAAATGAGGTGAATTAATGAAAGAAATAAAAATTAAAGGAGCAAAAATTCATAACCTAAAAAATATAGATATCTCTATCCCCAAAAATAAGCTTGTAGTTGCAACAGGTGTCAGTGGCTCAGGTAAGTCCAGTCTTATGTTTGATATTGTATTTGAGGAAGGGCGTAAACAGTACTTACAGTCCTTAGGCATACTTTCAGGCATTGATAATGAGAATAAATTCGATAACATTCAAGGATTAGCTCCTACTATAGCTGTTAAACAAAATATCATTCGTCAGAGTAATCCTCGTTCAACAGTAGGTACTAGAACCAATATTATTAGTATGCTTACACTATTATATGCAGGAGAAGGACAAGTACTATGTTCTGCGTGTAACACTCCTGTAGACAATAATCTTATTTGTAATAATTGTGGTAATGAGGAAGAACGATTAAGACCAAGTTATTTTTCATATACATCTTCAGATGGAATGTGTATGAAGTGTTCTGGACGTGGAGCATACTTTGAAATTAATATTGAAAAACTTATCTTGGATAAGCACACTACCCTAAAAAAAGTTTTAGATAGAGCCCAAATTACACCAGGATATTTGAGAGTTCTATCTAAAAAATTCAAAGATTATTTAGAGATGCCATTCTTACAATTGCCTGAGGAAGTACAAAACGAGGTACTCTATGGCCATTATGAAAATGGAAAACGAAGTTCTTCTTTAGCAAAAGTACTTCATGGTCGTCACCAAAGAGGTGAAGACTTAAATGGTATTTATAGCATGACTACTTGCTCTGAGTGCAATGGTTTTAAAATTGGTGAAGAAGCACGCCAAGTTTTATTAAATGGAAAGCATATTGGTGAACTTGGAAAAATGAGCATTTTAGAAGTTCATGAATTCCTAAAGTCCTTATTAAATCAAGACAAACTAACTACTCTAGGTAAAAATTTGATAAATGATATTTTGATTAAGACAAACAATCTAATAAAATCAAGACTAGGTCATCTGTCCTTGTACAGAGAGATGTCAACTTTAAGTGGTGGAGAAATACAAAGGCTATTTTTAAATTCTCACCTTGATTCAGAAATGGATTCATTAATTTACGTACTTGACGAACCAACTGCGGGATTACATGAATCTGAAAAAATCGATATTCTAAAATCCATTAAAGATTTAAAAGATTTAGGTAACACTGTCATTGTAGTTGAACATGATAAAAATACAATTAATATGGCAGAACATATTATTGATATAGGGCCAAAAGCTGGTGTTGAAGGTGGACAGTTAATATATCAAGGCGATTTAGAAGGTCTGCTTAAGTCAAATGAGTCAATTACTGGACAATATATATCAGGAAAATACTCCATGCCTACTAGAACAGCATCTAAAAATATTACGGATATTGAAAAAATGCCTTGTATAGTTGTTCAAAATGCAAGTACGAATAATCTTAAAAACGTTACTGCATCATTACCTTTAGGTGCTATGATTGGAATAGCTGGAAAATCTGGCAGTGGAAAAAGTTCCCTTATATCAGATACATTACTACCTCTTCTTAGAAGTTACTTCAATAATCAACCAAATAATAATAAAGCAACTATTAAAGAAAATGAAGTAAGTGATGAGGATGATTATGCAATTGTAGAAACTATTTCAGATAAATTAAGTGGTACACAATATATCTCTGGATATTCAGAAATATCTCAAACTCCTATTGGTAGAAATATGAACTCAACACCTGCATCTTATATTGGTATATGGGATAAGATACGTGTTTTATTTGCAGGTCAACCAGAATCAATAAAACAAAATTTCACTGCTGGACATTTTTCATTCAATTCAAAGGGTGCTTGTTCTAAATGTAGTGGTAGCGGATATGAAAAAATCTGGTTGGGAAATAATTTAAGTATGGACAGTATATGTAATGAGTGTCATGGAAAAAGATTTAATGATGAATCCCTATCCATTAAAAATAAGAATAAAAATATCTATGATGTCCTAAATATGAGTGTATCCGAAGCTGTTAGTTTTTTCGAAGATACTCCAAATATTGTTTCACACTTAAAAGTACTAGAACAAATCGGTATGGGTTATATAAAGCTAGGTCAACCTACCCCTACTTTAAGTGGTGGCGAATCTCAAAGAATCAAGCTTGCAAAAGAGATTGGCAAAAAGCGAAAAGGCAATATTCTCTATGTATTGGATGAACCCACTACTGGTCTAAGTTTATATGATACTGCTAAACTAATTCAATTGTTGGATGAACTAGTCGAAAATGGAAATTCTGTAATTGTTGTTGAACACGATATAGAAGTTCTAAATACTTGTGATTGGATTATTGAACTTGGTCCAGAAGGTGGAGACAAAGGCGGATATATCATTGCAGAGGGTTCTCCTCAACAACTAAAAGAAAACTCAAAGTCTATAACAGGGAGGTATTTATAATGGATAAAGACTACTGCTTAGATTTGAAATTTGAAAATATAGACCCTTCAAGTGTTGGAATGGATTCAAAAAAACTTTCACAACTTGAACCTTTAATAATCTCACAATATAGTAATATAAACGCAATAATCATAGCAAGAAGAGGAAATATCGTCTTTGAAAAATATTATAATGGTTATAATGCTGACGATACTTTTCATGTTGCATCTGTCACAAAAAGTATCATATCAGCCCTAATTGGTATCGCAATAGACAAGGGTTATATAAAGGATGTTGAGCAAAAAGTTGTTGATTTTTTCCCTGAATATAATTGTAGCCCTGCTGATATATACAAAAAAGCAGTAACTATACGCCATTTGCTTACAATGACTGCACCATACCCTTTTAAAAATACAACTGAGTCATTGGAGAGACTTTCTAAGCAACGAGATTGGGTAAAATACACCCTAAATCAACTTGGTCAAAACAAAAATATTGGAACTTTCAAATATTCTTCGGCCGGAGTCCACCTACTTTCAGCTATTATTACAAATACCACAGGAAAGTGTGCTCGTGAATTTGCTAATGAACATCTATTCAAACCTATTGGTATGAGAGAAATACCAGATTATGATATAAAAGATTTTGGCTTTGAAGATTTGTTTGGAAAAAACCTTAAAGGTTGGGCAAAAGATAGACAAGGTAATACTACAGGTGGCTGGGGACTTACATTGAGTGCCAGAGATATGTTACGATTTGGTTCTCTGTATTTAAATGATGGTATTTGGAATAATAAACGTATTATATCTAAATCATGGATTGAAGAATCAACTAAAATGAATTCCAATGAGTATGGTTATCTATGGTGGCTATGTGAAGAAGATGGAGTTCTTTGGTACTCAGCAATGGGAGCTGGAGGAAATGCTATCTGTTGTATACCACACTATGACTTGGTGATAGCAATACCATCTAAGATAGTTTTTAAACCTCGTGATAGATGGCAGTTTATTAAAAAACATATACTTACTTCTATAATAGAATAGTTGTATATAGAATGATTATAACAACCCTCCACTATAACACCAGACTTTAGTTTAGTGATATTATTATTGATGCTATATACACAAGAGGAGTTGAATATAAATGAATACCTACACGACATCAGAAATAGCAGATTTAATTGGTATACATCCTAATACAGTACGTTTATATGAAGAACTTGAACTAATACCTAAACCTAAACGCAATCCTAATGGCTACCGTATCTTTAACGATTTTCATATAGAGCAATTTAAATTTGCTCGTACAGCCTTAAAAATTGAAGTTACACAAAGAGGATTGAGAAAAAATGCAGTTGAGATTGTCAGAACATCAGCAAATAAAGATTTTGACAAAGCTATTTGTCTTGTGAGTCATTACTTACAACAATTAGAAATAGAAAAATCAAATGCTGAAGAAGCAATCACTATTGTTACAGAGATTTTAAAAGGAAACACACATGAAACAGACAAGTTATTTTTAACTAGAAAAGAAACCGCAGAACACCTAAATGTCACAATAGACACTTTAAGAAATTGGGAAATGAACGGGTTGTTAAAAGTAAAAAGAAAACAAAATGGTTATCGTGTATATACTGATGAAGATATAAAGCGTCTTAAAATTATTAATTCATTACGTTGTGCAAACTATTCTCTTTCAGCTATTTTAAGAATGTTAAATGCTTTGTCTTGTAATCCCAATGCTAATATTAAAACTGTTATTGACACTCCAAAAGATGACGATGAAATCATCTCAGTATGTGACAAATTGATAACCTCATTGAAAGAGGCAGAATATAACGCAAAAGCAATGAAATCTCATCTTCAAAGCATGAAAGAACAATTTTCTTAACCCTCCACTCTAACTCCATACTTTGATTTGTGTGTTATTCTTAAGAGCGAGAAAAATTAAACACACAAATCAAAGGAGGAATAGAATGGAAAACAAAAATACTCATTTTACATGGAAGAAAAAAATCATTACCTTTTTAGTGAGCCAATATATTTCCCTATTTGGTTCATCACTTGTACAGATGGCAATGATATGGTATATCACACTTCAAACATCATCAGGCCTATGGGTAACAATTTTAACCATATGCTCCTTCATACCACAAATGCTAATATCTTTTTTTGCAGGAGTATGGGCAGATTACTACAATCGAAAAATACTCATCATTATATCTGATGCCATAATCGCTGCTTCTACACTGATACTACTTCTGCTTATGATGTCAGGAATTAAAGGAGAAAATGAATTAATCGCAATTGCAGTCGTATCCATTATTCGCTCTTTAGGAAGTGGTGTACAGACACCTGCTGTAAATGCAATGATTCCTCAACTTGTACCAGAAGAACACTTGATGCGTTTTAATGGTATAAATGGCAGTCTTCAATCTATAGTACAATTTATAGTTCCTGTTGTAGCCGCAGCAATTCTTGGTCTAGGCAATAAAATATCTCAGGTACTTTTAATTGATATCATTACTGCAATTATAGCTATTGTATTACTTTGCTTCATTAAAATACCTAAACATAATATAGTAAAACAGACTGAAAAAGTATCATTTTTAGCAGACATGATATCTGGAATAAAATACTCTTTTTCGGATAAATTTATTAGAAAAGTAGTTTTTACTTATGGAGCTTTCATTTTTCTTTGTGTACCATCAGGCTTTCTTATAGGATTATTGATTGAGCGTACATTTGGTAAAGGCTATGTTTATCTATCTATTATTGAAATGATTGGCTTTGCAGGTATGGTTTTAGGCGGATTAGTTATAGGAATATTTGGTGGCTTTAAAAATCGAAATAAGACATTTTTCTTGTCAATGTTATCTTACGCCATCTTTTCCATTATTTTGGGGTCTGTTACACAAGCTTGGCAATTTTTTATATTTATGTTTTTTACCAGTTTTTCAATTCCAATTATTCAAGCAACAGCTATGACCATGTTGCAAGAACATGTAGTACCAGAAATGCAAGGTCGTGTATTGGGCTTACCTACTATTATATATACTGGTCTTATACCTCTTGGGATGGTACTTTTTGGACCACTCGCTGATATATTATCTATTAACAGTTTGATTATTGTTTCAGGCGTAATAATTGCATTTTTTGCTTTATCTATTCCTTACTCAAGGCAATTTTATGCACAAGGTATCTTTAAATCAAAGGAAACTAAGTAATATACTATAGAAATTAAGTAATGCACTAGGAAAATTAAGTAATACACTAAGATAGTTTTAATTAGCCTAGTTCAAATTTTATAATCTCCGTTTCATTTACATCAAAGATTAAATGAAACGGAGAAAAGTAATATGCCAATAAGTTTATTATTATTTTGATTCCTTTTTAGCATGACACTCAGAACATTCAGAGTCATGTAAAGAAATAATTCCACCACAATAAACACAAGTCCATTTTTTTAATTCTTCTTCCATAAAAGTACTTATTCCAGACTCTTTCGCTAAAAGACTGTTTTTTATAAGGCTCTCTTCGTATCTTTTATTGTAGCTTTTTTCCAAGTTTTTGACCAATTTGCATGGAAATTTTTCACACTCAAAACAATATGTAATCTTTTCTATCTTTGCACATTCTTTTATCTTACACGTTCTGCAATGTTCTGGTTTCCCCAAATCACTTACATAACATCCCTGACAAGATTTCTTTGAATAACAATGTTTATAACAGACTTTACAATTCATACCACAAGGGGCAAGCATAATATTTTCAATCTTATTGGGCATTTTCATAATATATTATCCCTTTCTATAGTATTCTTAATTCTTGAACAACTCTAATTATTGGAATCATGAAGTTTTTGAACAGTATCATTATAAAAAATCATTTTAATAAGATATTTTCACTTATCATAAGTCTTTATAATCAAATTATCTATCCATCTTAATCATATAATAAACATATAATATAAGTATATCAAGCAATTAGATTTAATTATCTACTAAAAAATAGATTTCTTTTCTTATCTAAAGTCATATACAGCAAAAACCATACAATACAATGTCCCACTAAAACTACAACTTCTTTTATAACAGTAATATTTCCATCAATAATTTCCATAATTCCTTTAAATGTTGCTATCGATGGCATTATATAACATAAATTGCCTATTCCTCTAATATCAACGCCTAAAATGTATACCAGTAATGGAGTCCCTATAAATAAAATCATTATTAACTTAATATAAATAATCCCTACCATAAGACCTTCTGATAGTTTACCAATAAATAAACCTATTAGTGATGATATAAATGTCGAAAATATGATAAGTAACAACATCATTACCATATCTAACATTGAAATCCTTAGACATATAAAGACAGTTACAATTGAAGATAGACACCCACATAGAAAACCTATAAATATTTTCTGAATAATATATTGACTCCTAGTTTGTGGTAAGATTTCATTGATAAATGAAATTCCATCTTCTTTTTCAGATATGATATTCATTGCATTAAAAGTACATCCCATAAACATAGCTGTAATTAGAATCATAGCAATAAAAATATTTTGAAATTCTTTTAACACATTATCTTTAGGTAGTATTGTAACCTCAATATTTTCTAAATTTCCCTTTAGTATAAAAATTTTAGGTAACATCTTTGCTACATTTTTTATAGCATTAATCTCATTTCCATAAAGTATAGTTTGAACCCCCTCACCATTACTAATAACCCCAATTGTATTTGTTTTAATGTTTTTAACTTCACTTATTAAATGATTCTTAGTTTTATATTGTTTCACTGACCCATATCTACTTAGCCATTGCTCTGTTTGTGTAGAAAGGTTGTTTTTTATTGTCCCAAATTGCAACTCTCCTATAGAAGATATATCAATAGTTCCAACAAAATTTATTAAAACAGCCATAACAATTGGTAAAAAGAAGGAAATTATGCACATTTTATCTTTCCTTATACTCTTCAACTGATATCGTAATCCAATCAACACTATCCCTCCCTAATCAATTCTTTATCAAAAACATATTTAACAAGTAAAAAAAGAACTATTATTGTCAGAAAGCATGCAATAAAATAACTAATTTCACTTGAGAAACTTATAAAAAAAGCATTTTTTAACTCATTATAAACATGATAAAAAGGGTGATATTTAATCCAACTTATTTCAAAAGATGTATTTGCAGATAAAAACACAGGTGTAGTTATAAACACTGCAACTAAAAGATATGCAAGAGAGAATTGTTTGAAATCCTTTAATAACATTGAACATCCAAATCCAACTAAAGACATAATTATGGATAAAATTCCAGTTTGAACTAGTACCTGAGGTAGTATTTTTATTCCTTCAAACAATCCAACATTAATTATTAACAAAAGCACTGTAAAACATAGGTCACATATCAGAAATATAGATACTTTTGATAATATAAAAAGACTTCTTTTTACAGGCAAAATACCTGTTATGCGCATTACACCCATTTGCTTTTCTTTAAATAGTAAAGAAGCAATACCTAAAAATCCAATTGCTACAATTTCAAAAAACAAAATCTCACAAGTCATTTCTTTTCTAAGTTTCATCTCAGATGTCTCTTTATCATCGATTTGAATTACTTCATCTTTTCCTGATGTTTTTACATCATTATCTTTTTCTGATAGTAACAAGGACAATGCATAATCAGCTCTATAATTATCAACTCTTTCAAGACTTTCATGCAAAATTACTTTTGCTCTATTCCCACTAGCATCAATCCCAACTGCATTTGTATCTTCAGATAGTTTTGATTTTAATTCATCAATAGAAGAAACAGGATGAATTAATGGAGATTCATACACACTTGTATTCTCTGGTTCGTACATATAAACACTATTGTGATAGGAATCTTCATCCATAAATTTTATATAGCCAAAATTAATATAGCATGAATAAAGTATAAGAGATGAAAATGCTAATATAAAGAATTTGCCATAAATAATCATCCGTAAATCTTTTTTCATTAAAGTAAAAAATTTAGAATACATCAATATAACATCCTTCCTGTATATTTAATAAAAATTTCTTCTAAGGTCGGTTCTTTTGAATGCACACTCACTATTTCATCATACTCAAAAGTCATACCAGATTCCAATTCCTCTATATCTAAACTCTTAACCTCTCGTTTACCATGATGTATAAACTCAACTTCAACCTTATTATTACTGTTTTTCACCTTTAGATTTTTAGGGCTATCTATTGCTATGATTTTGCCATCTGCAATGAAAGCTACTCTATTACACATTAAATCAGCATCCAACATATTATGAGTAGTTAAAAATATAGTTGTTCCTTTTTTTCGTTCCTCTTCAATAATTTTACGGAACAATACAGCTCCAGATGGGTCAAGCCCACTAGTAGGCTCATCTAAAAACAACAGTTTTGGATTACTTATCAATGCCCTTGCCATGCTGATACGTTGTTTCATTCCTTTTGAATAAGATGATACAGGCTTGTTTATGAACTCTTTCTTAAACTCTAACAAATCTAAAATCTCACCTATATCTCTTCTCTGTCTCTTAGGATAAAAAGATGAAAAATATTCAAGGTTGTCAATTGCACTTAAATTTGTATATAAATATGGAAACTCAAATAGGACACCAATCTTTTGATATAAAGAGTCTGTATATTCTTCAACTTCTTTGCCAAAAAGAGACACTTGACCACCATACCCTTTTAAAACTCCATTTAAAATTTTTTGTGTTGTGGATTTTCCTGAACCATTAGGTCCAAGAAATCCAAATATCTCACCTTCTTTTACATCAAAATCAAGTCCATGTAATATCTGTTTATCTTTTCCATAAGAGAATGTCAGTTCTTTGACTTTTATCATATATCATAATCCTCCTTGTCCTTTTTTTCTTTTTGTCGTCTATCCCACCATTTTATAAATTTAACTTTAAATGGAATAGAAATTAAAACTATTAATACAATAATTAACCACGTATACCATTTCACAAATACCTCACCCTCCTGTTTTACTTAGTGATTATGTTTTATTTATTTCTTTAACTTATTTTATTGCCATTAAGTGAAATCAAAGTGTCTCTCTTGTGAAATCGAAGTGAAATAATAAAAAGTCCTGTTTTCACCAAGAAAACAGGACTTTTTATTAAATACTTCTCATCAAGACTTTTTATTAATTTTTTTTATTAGGTATTTTTATTTTTTATCTTTTATGATTTATAAGCTATTCTTCACTCATCATCAACTGGAATCATAAAATAAAACTCTACTCCTTTATCACGATTTTTAACTCCATATTTTAAACCTTGCATTGTAAGTATTTGTGAAACAATAGCAAGCCCTAGACCAGAACCACCTTTTCTTTGAGATTCAGTACTACGATAAAATTTAGACCAAATCTTTGGAATCTCATCTAAATCTATAGTCTTACCATCATTATAAATCTTAAAAACAAGTAAATCATTACAGCATATAACAGATAAGTCTAAATTGCCATTATATTTAACATGCTTTTTTGCATTGATAATTAAATTTTCTACTACTTGCTCCATTCTCATTTTATCTACAACAACAAAAACTTTATTTTCTGGCAAATCATAAGTAAAATAAAAATCAATATCTGGAACATCAATTAATAGACGCCCTGCTACAGTTTCAACAAATTCTATAAAATCAAAACGCTCTGGATTGAGTTTAGAGACTCCTGCTTCTAAAGCAGATAAATCCAATAAAGATACAATCATATTGTTCATTCTATCAGTTTCTTCTATAATGATGTTCATATAAAGCTTCTTCTTCTCTTCATCAACTTCATCCATAAGACCCTCTGTATAGGCACGAATAATACCAAGTGGTGTTTTCATTTCATGTGAAATTGTGTCCACTAATTCCTTTCTTTGCTCTAATAACATTCTTTCCTTATTTACATCTTTTTCAAGTTGGATATTTGCATCTTCCAGTTCTAACAAAGCCTGTTGTAAATTTGTAGACATTGTATTTAGACTCCTAGAAAGCTCTCCAAATTCATCATTCGTATTAACAGTACACGGATTAGAAAAATCTAGTTGTGACATACTCTTTGCAGATTTATTTATAGAAGTAATCGGCTCTGAAATAAACCTTCCCAATAAAAAATCAATACCTAAAATAAATATAATCATTACTATAAACCAAATCCAAAATCCAAACTTACTATTTACTGGAAGTTCCTCAACAATAAGATAAAACAATATAATAGTTGCTCCTGCTAATTTAGAAAGAAAAAATACTTTCTTTCTCACTGAGTATAATCCAAAATTTGTCTTAATCCAATTTGACATATTTACATTCTTTAATTTATTTATAAACTTTCTTAAATTATCCATTATTTAACCTCAAACTTATATCCTGAACGAATTAATGTAACTATATGATGACCTTCATTACCAAGTTTTTTACGCAGAGTTTTTATGTGTGTATCTACAGTTCGTGTATTTCCTTCAAAATCATATCCCCATATACAATTCAATAGTTTGTCTCTAGAAAAAACTTGATTAGGATTTTCCACAAATAAACGTAATAATTCAAATTCCTTATATGTTAAATCAATAAGTTTATCTTCTACATATACTTGCCTTGACTTCAGTATAATAAATATCTTACCTACACTTAATGAACTTTTTGGAATATCGACAGTATACCTACGAAGTAAGGCTGTCACCTTTGCTAGTAGTACCTTTGGACTAAATGGCTTTGTTATATAATCATCAGCTCCATACTCATAGCCTTTTAATTTATCTTCTTCTTCACCTTTAGCTGTCAACATAATAATAGGTATATCAGTCATTTCACGTGAAACTCTACATACTGAGAATCCATCTAAATATGGCATCATAATATCTAATATCATTAAATCTATATCAGTATTCTTTAGTATTGTAAGTGCTTCTACTCCATCATCAGCAGTTATGCAAGTATACCCTCCTTTTTGCATATATTCTACAATAATATCTTGCATTCTTTTTTCATCTTCTACAACTAGTATTTTAGCCATTATTATTTTATCACCTCAGTTTTTTAACTTTATTTTAGTTTATATTAATTTATTTATTTTGTAACTGTTTTTTAGAAAATAACATGTTTCTAAAAATAATCTACCAATTTATAAAAATAGCCTGCCAACTTTGCTTCATGTTGGCAGGCTAAAAATTTTAAAAATACTTATTATATTATTTTAATGCTAGTTTATTTTTTTGATTAAAATATATGCTAAAACAAATCTCTTCAATTAATGTATAAATTGCACTTGTTATAAAATATAGACCTAAGGCTACTGGAGTTCTAACAGTTAATATAAGACTCATTATAGTAGTCATTATAACCGTTTGTTTATTAAATGTTCTTTGAGAATTCACCTTAAAATATGGTATATAATTTATCAAATTTGGAGCTAGCATAGTTAATGTGTATATACAAGGTAGTATAAATAAATTATCAGCTGTATTTAAATTAGCAATCCAAGGAATTATAACTGTTGTAAATCCCTTTGGCATGTTTAAACATACATGATACAGTGCATATATTACTGGCATTTGTAGTAAAATCGTGGAACACCCAATCATACTCTTCATACTTTCTACAGAGTGTATCTGTAGTTGCTTTTCAAGTTCTTTAGCATTATCCTTATATTTTTCTTTTATATGTTCCATTTTTTCTGCCAATTCTTGTTGTTTTTTCATAGAAAATCTTTGTTTTAATGACAATGGCATTAGTACCAACTTTACTATTAAAGTTATAAGTACTATTGCAATCCCAAAATCTCCTGTAAAACTAAATAATATATTTAATACCTCTTGTAGTATATTTGAAATGAAATCCATTCTATTCTCTCCTTTTATTTTAAATTCTTGAACTGTAATAGAATCATTTCAAATTAAAATATACTATAATACCTCCAAATATCATATTTTTGAAAAACAATATAATGCTTAGGCAATCTTTTTTCAGAATATGTAAATCTATTTATAAATATATTTCTTATCAAAACATATTTAACTCTATGATATAAGAGGTCTTTACAAAAGTAAATTATGCATCCAAGGATAGATACTAATAATGTCATATAAACTAGTATATACAACAGATTATCCATATCCAATCTCATTACATCACCTCATCAGTATTTATATTTGTTTTTATGTCTATGTCTATGTCTATGTTTATGTCTATGTTTATGTTTATGTTTATGTTTATGTTTATGTTTATGTTTATGTTTAGATAATTATAGTATATTAATCACTTAATGTAAATATACAAGTACTAATACCTTGATAAAACTATATTAAATTTTTAGTGTTATTTTTACCAGAATTCTTATGCTCTACTTCTAAAGACAATGACTTTTTTCTAAATTAATGATAAAATAATTAAAACAATTTTTCTATATGCAAATATGTTTTATGTAAACATAACGTAAATATATTTTATATAAACATATTTTATGTAAATATATGTTTAAAACTAATATAATCTTTAAAATAAAAAACCATACTTGAAAAATTAACAAAACTAAATGGAGGTTACTACAATGATAAGCGATTCTATATCGAAAAGACGTAGCATTAGAAAATATAAAAATCAAAGTATTTCACATGAAACTATAGAGAAAATAATTGAAGCTGGAATAAATGCACCTTCATCTAAAAATAGACAACCATGGAAATTTATTGTTGTCACTGAAAAAGAAAAAGAATCTATGCTTAGAGCTATGAGCAAAGGTATTCAAAATGAAATTGATAACAATGGACTTCTTCCAGAAAGTCGCCAACATATTGCAGGAGCAAATTATACTGTTGAAATTATGAAACAAGCCCCCATAACAATTTTTATTTTAAACAAGTTAGGAAAGTCACCTTTAGAAAACTTATCTGCTGAAGAACGTTTTTATGAAATGGCAAATATACAATCAATTGGAGCTGCAATTCAAAATATGTCTCTTACAGCTGTAGAGTTAGGCCTAGGTAGTCTTTGGATTTGTGATGTGTACTTTGCATATCATAAATTATGTGAGTGGTTAGATACAAATAGTCAATTGGTTGCAGCAATATCCTTAGGTTATCCTGATGAACAACCATCAAAAAGACCTAGATTAAAATTAAATGATGTAACTGAATGGAGATAAATAACTATTTATAACCAAAATATGGTAAGTAAATTCAATAAAAACAATTTACTTACCATAAAAAATAATTTGCTTACTATACTACTAGAACTATTGAAGATTATCTTATACCTCTACAATCTCCTTATGATTACTCACCACTTTATTTTGCTTTATAGTCAATGCTTTCATTTCATGAACTGCAAAATATATACATACCATTGCAGCAGCGGCGTCAGCTATTGGCCCTGCATACATTACTCCATCAATACCCATAAACATCGGTAAAATCACTATTAATGGAATTAAAAACAGAATCTGACGAGTCAAAGAAGTAAAAAGTCCCAGTACTGATTTCCCAATTGATGTAAAGAAAGTTGATGATACTATTTGAACACCATTTATAAATGTTAATAACAAGAAAGTTCTAAAGTAATGTTCTGCAAATATAAAGTAAGTTTCGTTCCCATTACCAAATATAGATGTAATTTGTCGTGGAAATAATTGGAAACATAAGAATGCAATAACAGATATAACAGTTGCACTTCCTACTGCCATCTTATAAGCTTCTTTTACACGATTATATTTTTCAGCCCCATAATTGTATCCTATGATTGGTTGCATTCCTTGTGATATACCAATAATTATAGATATAAAAATCATATTTACTTTAATAATGATACCAACACAAGCAAGTGGAATCTCACTTCCATAAACTGACATTGCTCCATAATATGCTAGTGTATTATTCATAACTATTTGTGTTACAGTCATTGCTAATTGGTTAAAACATGAACTTGAACCTAGTGCAAATATATGTTTATAAATCATACTCTCTAATTTAAAACTCTTCTTATGTAATTTAATATGTTGAAAATTCATTACATAATAAACACTAATTCCAAAAGATATAAGTTGCCCAATAACAGTAGCTAAAGCAGACCCAGCAATTCCCATATCAAGCACAAATATGAATAGTGGATTTAAAATGGTGTTGATAACTGCTCCTACCAACATACAAAACATAGAAGCTTTTGGTTTTCCATCAGCAAGTATCAACTTACTCATTCCAGTAGACATTATAAGAAATGGCAATCCAATTGATGTAATCTTTGTATATGTGTGTGCATAAGGTAATATTTCTGATGTGGAACCAAAGAATTTTAACAGTGGTGTTAAAAATATTGATACTATTATAAATAAACTTATTCCAAATATAGCCATCAAGCAAATAGAATTTCCTGCTGCTTTTGTAGCTTTTTCTGAATTTTTAGCTCCTAATTCTAATGAACACTTAGATGCTCCTCCAATACCTAACAATAAAGCAATTGCAGTACATATTGTTGTTAGTGGAAAGGTAACATTTGTAGCAGCATTACCTAATACCCCAACACCTTGCCCGATAAAAATTTGGTCAACAATGTTATATAAGGCACTTACTAACATCGCTATAATACTGGGTATTGCATACTTAGTCAATAATTTTGAAACTTTCTCATACTCCAATGGTTCTTTATATTTTTCTTCCATCTTCCTTCGCCTCCAATTTTGCTTCTTCATTCATATCAATGGCTATAAAAGCAGTCTTTTTTAACATTGACATGAACAACTCTTGCTCTTCTTTTTCAAATGAACTTAACAATTCTTCTACATACCCATTCGTTATTTTTATTATTTCATCGTAACATGCCAAAGATTTTTCTGTAGGATACAAATGCCATGTTCTTTTATCTTTAACACTTGGCTCTCTAGTGATAAATCCTTCTTTTTCTAGGTTTGCCAAAGCTCTTGTTATGTTACTAGGATTTACAAGAATTCTTTTAAATATAGTATCCTGTGTAATACCTGGATTGCTACATATGTGTAATACATAAAAATATTGGCTATTGTTAATTCCAATATCAGCCAATTTTCTGTCAATATAGTTTGTGTTATATCTATTTATAATGGAAACCCATTTTAATAGCTCTCTCATGTTTTCTCCTTATATTGTTATTTATATTTTAATTGCGAGCGCAATAATCTATTTGCTCATGCAATTATTTTACTGCTAAATTTATACTTTGTCAATAGTCCATAATTCCTAATTCCTGTTGAGTTTTTGTAAACTTTATATAAATTTTTGATTATCTCTTTAAATCTTCTTATATATCTAAATAGCTTCATTTTATCAGCTATTCGGTCATTTTCACTATTAAAAGTTGAAATTAACACCAAGGCAAATTAAAACCTACTTTTAATCTATCATATCGATGTAATGTAATATTGTAAATTAGACAATACGTAAATGGATAGAATTAAAATCAAGTGACAGCAAGTAAAATCAAGCCATAACTTCTTTATTTCGTTATAATGAATATAGGGTGATTGAAACGAGGTGAATAGTTAAATGTATGAGTGGCAACAACAAATTCAGATAATCATTGACGAGATTGACAAATGTATTAAAAATTACAATGGCGAAGTCTTAACGCTACGCTTTCTTTCTCGCAAATTGGGATATTCTGAATTTTATACAACGAAAAAGTTCAAAGAGATATCGGGTATGCAGTTTAGAGATTACTTGCGGAATAGAAAATTAGCCTTTGCATTAAAAGAGGTTCGGGACAGTGATAAAAGTCTATTGGATATTGCTTTTGATTTTGGATTTTCATCGCATGAAGCTTTTACCAGAGCTTTCAAAGGAACTTATGGTGTAACTCCAAGTGAATATCGAAAAAATCCTAAGCCAGTCGTTCTTCGTACAAAAATAACCCCTTTTGACCGCTACTTTTTAGGATTGGGAGAAATAGGTATGATTAAATCAACAGATGGTGTCAAGATTTATTTCGCAACCATACCTGCTCACAAATTTTTGTACATTAAAAATAATGAGAGTAACGGGTATTGGGATTTTTGGCGAAAGCAAAACCTTATTCCAGAACAGGACCACGAAACAATTTGTGGTTTGCTCGACAGTATCAAGGGTAAATTGGACGATGATGGTGGAAGTGAAGTTAACTGCGGAAGCGGTCAGATTATGGCTTACATGAACGATTCGGACGGCAGGCTCTGCGATTGGGGTATTCTTCGTACAGAGTGTTGGGGCGTACGACTTCCTTTTGATTATAAAGGGGAACTGCCACCACAAATGCTTATGGTTGATATTCCCGAAGCTGAGTATATTATCTTTGAACATGGTCCGTTTAATTATGAACAGGAAAATTGCAGTGTGGAAGAAAAGATTGAAACGGCTATGGCAACTTTTGATTACACTGGTAAGGGTTACTGTCCTGATATTACCCCTGGAAGAATCATGTACTTTTATTATGACCCAGAACAGTATTTTAAGTACATTAGACCTGTGAAAAAGATGTAAGCCTATCCACTGTAAAATACTCACTAAGTGGATAAGGCGTACTCGATAAAATAAAATTTACAAATTTATTTTGGAAATCAGCTTTGCAAAAAAGACAGTGACAGATATTATGGAATTATTGCTGACGAAAAATATCTCATGGTATCTGAGTATAGCGGTTATGGTTCTGATGCTGAGATTGTAGTATTTAAGCATTGGAGGTAAGCGAAGATTATTTATAATATATGGAGGTTCTTTAGGTTGGAAAAATATATTGCTCTTTTACGTGGTATAAACATTAGCGGTAAAAACAAAGTGTCAATGCCATTATTAAAGGAGGCATTTGAAGATATGGGATTTTTGAATGTTAGCACCTATATCAATAGTGGAAATGTTCTTTTTTCCAGTGAAAACAACGATAAAAGTGAAATAAGTAGACTATGTAAAACCATGATAGAAGAAAGATTTATGTTAGATGTCCCTATAGTAATCATTTCACTAAAAGAATTTTCAGAAGCTTTGGATAACACTCCCAAATGGTGGGATATAAATTCTGATGAAGAAGTGATACATCAAGCTATCTTCCCTATTCCACCTGTCACTATTGAAGAAGTATATAAAGCTGTTGGAGAAGCCAAACCAGAATATGAACAGGTTGATTATTATAAGAATGTGATTTTTTGGTCTGCGCCAAGAGCTACATTATCAAAAACAAGGTGGTATAAAATTGCAAGTTCTTCAGTTAATAACAAAGTAACAATTAGGAATGCCAGCACTACAAAAAAATTATTTTTGCTATCAAATGAGTAAATCTATTATTGGCATAACATGGAGTTCACAAGTTTCAGTTTATCTTTATGATTAACTGACTAGAAAATTTGAAAGCAATCTAACATCGTCATTCGTACAAATCTAAGAAAAAAATAGAGCTGGACCCAGATAATTCGCAATATATATTGACTGTCTGGGGTGTTAGCTATAAATTCAACGAAGAAAAACCGCAGGTTATATATCACTAATTAGTGAATTATATATAATCTGCGGTTTTGTGCATTACTCAAATAATTTATATGCTTTTAATCATATTGTCATATCAAAGCTCTTACGTAAGCTGTAGATTAATAGTAAATTCAACTCTTAAAACTTAAGATATTGACAATAAACCTAGTGTTTAAGAGATAATCTGTATTTCTGTTTAAAATTTAATTTAAAAACATATTGACAGTCTACCTATTATTTGTAATAATTAATATATCAATTCGATATATAACTAAACAATATATACATAAACGATACTAGGAGGCACTATGTTAGAATACATTATTTTAGGATTTCTTATGGAAAAAGAATTAAGTGGATATGATTTAAAACAAAGAATGTCAACGAGTACTTCATACTTTTTTGATGCTAGCTTTGGCAGTATTTATCCTGCACTTAAAAGATTAGAGGAAAAAGGTTATATCTACTATTGTGAAGTTATAGATGGTGGTAAATTAAAAAAACTATACTCTATAACTGATATAGGGAAATCATACTTTCTCGAATGGTTAAAAAAACCAATTAAATTTTCTAAAACAAAGCATGAGCACCTTGTTAACATATTTTTTTATGAGTACTTACCTAAAGAAATAATTGAAACAAACTTAAAAATGTTAATAGCTGAAGTTGAATTACTTTTAAATAAATTAGATGCACAAAAAACTGAGGTGGAACAAAATTGTTGTATTGACCAATACACATGTATGTATTTCACAATGATTTATGGAGTTGACTATTATAGTTTTGTAATTAATTGGTGTAATGATTTATTAAAAAAATTGTAGGATAGAATTATAAAAGTCAACCTACATAATATAAAGGGGGTAAAATTTATGAGACTTTTAATACATGATTTAACTGAAAAAGATTTAGATAATTTATTACCTAAACTTGATAACAATATAAAAGTACTTTCAAACAATGAAGAAATCCATAAGTGTATTGGTTGCTTTGGTTGTTGGATTAAAACACCTACTACATGCGTCATAAAAGACTATTACAGAAATATGGGTAAATTGATAGCTGATTCTGATGAACTTATTATACTAAGTAGATGTTGTTATGGTGGCTTTAGCCCATTTATTAAAAATATACTTGATAGAAGTATAAGCTATGTACTTCCATACTTTGTAATGAAGAATAATGAAATGCATCATAAGAATAGATATGAAAAACAGATAAATTTAAAGGTTCTATTCTATGGAGATTATATTACAGATGCTGAAAAAGATACTGCTACTAATCTAATACGTGCAAATGCTGTAAATCTCAATATGAAGGAACATTCTGTTTCATTTTTTAAAAATCCACAAGATGTAAGAGGTGAATCTTTATGAATATAGTAATGATAAATGGAAGTCCAAAAGTAAAAGAAAATAATTCACAATACTTTTTATCTGAGGTAGAAAAACTTATACAAAAAGATAATGAGATTTTCACATTTAAAATAGACAATGTATCTAAGTATCCTAAAGCTATTGATTCCATACTTAATTGTGATAGGTTAATAATTGCATTTCCTCTTTATGTAGATGGTATTCCTTCTCATTTAATTAGTTTTTTAGAGGAATGTGAAGAACTTGCAAAGAAACAAAATAAAAAATCTATTCCAGTATATGCAATAGTTAACTGTGGATTCTATGAGGGACAACAAACTCACTTAGCAATTCAAATGATAGAAAATTGGTGTAAAAAGGCTAACTTTACATGGGTTCAAGGAATCGGAATTGGTGCTGGAGAAATGATAGGTTCATTAAAATCTGTTCCTTTAGGTAAAGGTCCAAAAAAAAGCTTAGAAACTTTATTAGGAGAACTATCAAAGAATATACTTAGTAACAACATAGATAGTAACACTTCTAGTAAAGATACTATTTTTATCTCACCTAACTTTCCTAGATTTGCATATAAATTTATGGCTAACCACCAATGGACTCCTCTAGGTAAATCAAATGGATTAAGCAAAAGTGATATACTAAAAAAATAAAACATTATAACAAAACTGACATTTAAAAAGGGCTCTTACCTATAAGAACCCTTTTTTCTATACATATAAACTTATTCAGCTTCTCTAATTCTTTCAACAATACTATCCTTAGAAACATTATGATAAACTATTAAAGGCACTATAGATGTTATTAAAAATACTATTAATATACTTATTATAAGTGCTCCTACTGGATAAGCATACACAGAATATCTTAATTTCATAATATTAAATCCTAAAAATGTTGCCATACTTCCAAAAGTAAGATTTACAATAGTTATTATCACCCCATAATAAAAACCTTCAAGCATTATCATTTTTTGAAGCTGTTTTCTTGTCATTCCTACTGCCTCAATCATTGCAAACTCTTGTTTACGAGACATTATATTTGTTATCATAGTATTTATAAAGTTTAGTACTCCAATTAATCCTATTATAAACACTGCACTCATACCTACAATCTTTATAACCTTTTGACTCTCTCTTGCCTCTTCTATATAGATATTTTTTGAATAAACTTTTGTATATGGATTATTGTATTTCTTATTCAAATTATTTATTTTATTTTCAACAGACTTCACATCACCATTTGTATCAATTACCAGACTTTCTACATATGGCTTTATAACCATATTTTTAAAGTCATTTTCATTAATGTACATTCCCATATTAAAATTTTGTGCACCATCAAAAACTGCCATGACTTTAAACTCTTTATCTATATATCCTTCCCCTATAGTATCTCCTTTTAAATATCTAAACTTAATTTTATCTCCTGCTTTTATTTTACTTCCTTCATGTCCATTAATTACTACATATCCGCCTTCATCAAATTTTTTCTCATCTATAGAACCTGACAGTATTTTAGAATTCTTTTGAGAATATATATTATTGTTTTTTGATAGTTTACTTAATAATCTACCTGAAGATAATCCAACTGTATCTGAAGCTAAAAAACCATTATTTTCTGCAATTTCTTCTGGGTCTCTGCCTTGAAGAAATTGCTTTTTATATTCTTCATCTACTTTTTGAGTCAACACTTCATCTTTTAAATCCCCTTCATAAACTATATAACTTAAATCCTTGTACACCTTACTTACATTACTCACTCCATCAAGATTCTTAATATCTTTTATAAGATTTTCATCAATTGGAGCAACTTCGTTATCTTCAAATTTCGCAGTATCTGCAAGCCCATGACGTATTTCTATATCCCCTAACATCATACCTTCAGCTGCTCTTTCTGGGTTAGAACTACTTATAATTGCAGATACAGTCAAAAATATTATACAACTTAGTGACATAGAAACTAAAACTAGAATAGCTTTGCGTCTATTTCTAAATATATTTGAAAATGCCATCTTATGAATTTTAGAACCATGTTTCCCACTTTTAGACTTACGTTTAATCCTATTACTTTTATCACTATATCTTACAGCGTCTATAGGAGATACAGAACTTACAATCTTAGCAGGTTTTCTGCATGACAATCTAACAGTT
Organism: Clostridioides sp. ZZV15-6597; assembly: GCF_020657815.1. Taxonomy (NCBI): domain Bacteria; kingdom Bacillati; phylum Bacillota; class Clostridia; order Peptostreptococcales; family Peptostreptococcaceae; genus Clostridioides; species Clostridioides sp. ZZV15-6597. Next base: position 22,592 of record NZ_JAGWCT010000025.1, read on the forward strand.
ACATATGAAAATATAACAGCAAATACAAATATTAACGGATTGAAATATTCAAATGCAGTTTTATTTAATCCCTCCATAAACTTACCAACCAGAGGAACAAATACCATCCCTAGTAAAAATCCCAATACTAAACCTATTGGTATAGCTACTATACATAATCTATTAGCTTGTTTAATAATCAGTTTTTTTAATTGATACGGTGATGTCCCTATTGTTTTTAATAAGCCATAATATTTTATATCTTTAACAACTGAAATATAAAAAATATTATATATTAATAAATATCCACTTAAAAGTATAAGTATTACAATTAAGATTATTGGCAATACATTTTTAACAACTTCTTTGAAAGTAGTTGCTTGTTTACTTAAGTATATGGGATTTATAGTTGCTTTTCCTGAATAAGGTTGGATTTTCTCAATTAATTTATCAAATTTAGACTGCAAATCTTTATCATTAAAAAAATTGAAGGATACACTTGTAGGAGCTACCTCATGTGTTTTCTTGTAATTATCATAGAAGGCTTCACTTGTAAATACATCATGAAGAGGTATTGCTATAGCTGTTTTGTATTCAAAATATCCAACTAGTTTAAATTTGAATGTTTCTTTTTCATTAGTTAGTACTCCATCTTCAGTTTTTGGAATTATTAATTTTACTTCAGCACCTATTTTATGAGGTACATCTATCATATCTAATATCTTTGTAGGCATGACTATTTCATCATTATTTTTTGGTAAACTCCCTTCAATCATCTCTACATTTACAGCACTTTCAAGGCTTTTTTTATCATAAACAGTTAAATTCACTGCCTGCGTTGAAAACTCTGGATTTTTTAAACTTGCTATATTTTTTACTATTCCAATACTGTTTTTATCTACTGAACTATCTTTTCTTATAATGTCAATCTGTCTATTACTTAAATCTTGAAATTGAACATGGCTCTTTGTCCCATATTCCATAGCTTGATAATTATTAAAAGCTTCCAACATACTACATCCTACTGTAAACAATGAGGTAAACAAAACTGTAGTTAACACTATTGCAAGAACTGAAACTATATTTCTCATTTTATTCGTTTTAAAACTTCTATCACTTAATTTTTTTATAATTTCCTTATTGTTATTTTGTAACATTGTTCTCACCTCTATTTACAACTTTTCCATCCTCAATCCTTATAATTCTGTCAGCCATTTGAGCAATTTGTTCATTATGAGTTATCATAATTATAGTTTGGCTAAATTTACTACTAGTAACTTTTAGAAGCCCTAACACATCTTGTTCTGTTTTGCTATCTAGGTTCCCTGTTGGTTCATCAGCTAGTATTATTGATGGTTTTGTTGCTAAAGCTCTTGCAATAGCTACTCTCTGTTGCTGTCCTCCTGATAGATTGTTTGGAAGGTCATCCACTTTTTGACTTAGTCCTAAAACGTCTATTATTTCATCTATATATTTAGTGTCTATTTTGCACCCATCAAGTTCTATAGGTAATACTATATTTTCATAAACATTTAGTATTGGAACTAAGTTATAATTTTGAAATATAAATCCTACATTACGTCTTCTAAATATTGTAAGTTCTTCATCATCCATAACAAATATATCATTATTATCAACAATTACTTTTCCATCACTTGCTCTATCAAGTCCCCCTATCATATGTAACAAGGTACTCTTTCCACTTCCTGATGTCCCTACTATAGCTACAAATTCTCCTCTATTTATACTTATATTTATTCCATCTAAAGCTTTTACTATATTTTCACCCTTACCATAATATTTTTTTAAATTATTAGTCTCCAGTATTTTCATAATCATATCTCCCTCTTACTTTATTTTATATATTTTCTAATTGTATATTAAAATTTCATGCTTATTGATTCCTTACTTAGATATTATCATGTAAGTACCTCTCTAATCCTCACAGTACTGTTATATTTTAGATATGAATTATAACAATTTTGAGATATTTTGTGATATTTATTGAAGTGAAACTAAAAATAGTGCATATGATGTTATCTAACAAACACTATATACACTACTTCTAAGAATTTTTGATTTTATTTTCAAGTTATATATTATAATCCTCAATTTTAAATAAATGCTGAGTCTAATTTTTCATATAAACATTAAACGTAGTTCCAATATTCTTTTGAGAATCTACTTTTATATATCCATTCTGTTTATTTATAATTTCTCTTGCTAAGTACAATCCCACTCCAATACCTTCTATATTTCCAACTTCTATACTCCTATAGAACCTTTTAAATATATTGTTTATTTCACTTTCATCTATACCCATTCCATTATCACTTATGATAATTTTAGTGAATATATCCATTTTGTCAACCTTTATACTTATTTTTCCTCCCTCATGGGTATATTTTACTGCATTTTCTATAATATTAAATAAAGCTTCACTAGTCCATTTTTTATCATGGCAAACTTCAATTTTATCATCTAAATCAATTTCTAGTACTATATTTTTTTCTTCTAATTTTAAAAACACTCCACTTAATGCGCTTGCAATAGTATCACTTATTCTACTTTTAGTCGTATTCAAAGATATAATACCAGTTTCTAATCTAGAAATTTTTATAAGGGCTTTTCCTAACCAGTCCAATTTATTTACCTGACTTTGCATGTTTTCTAAAAACAATACTTGATTCTTTCTATCTAATTCTTTATGCATTAGAGTTTCATTATACATAGATATATTAGCTATTGGTATTTTTATTTGATGCGATATATCTGATATCAAAGTTTTTATATTTTCTTTTTCCGCTGAATACTTACTATTTTTAACTTCCATAACCTCTATCATATATTTAATTTTATTTTGAACTTTGGCAGTTAAAGTATCTTTATTTAAATCAAAGAGAATATTTTTATTACCCGATATAAATTCATCTATGTTATATATAATATTGCTACTAAATTCAACTATGTCTTTTCTTATTTTATATACAAAAAATAGTGATAAGAAAAACATAGTAAATATAAAAATTAAAATTATACAATTAATATTTACAATAAATTCAGCTAAATCAGGATGCATATATAAAATTTTGTTAGTTTGCATTCTTATTATTATTAAGGATAGACATGATACTATGAAATATATAATAGAAATGTTTTTGTAATAGTTCTTACTTAAATTTTTATTATTTTTCATCTTGTTCACCAACCCACATATACCCTATTCCATAAATAGTCCTTATGTACTTATGTTTAGATGTCTTCTGGTCTATTCTCTTTCTCAATCTATTTATATTTACAGTCAATGCATGTTCTTCCATATACTCACTATCATTGTCCCATATGGCATCTATCAATGCTTGTCTTGTGACTATTTCATTTTTATGTTGTACCAATTTCTTTACGATTCTATATTCTATGGGTGAAAGAATTATATTTTCGCCATTCCTACTTACAGTCATATTAGCAAAATTAAATTCAAATTCTCCCTCAAATAAGACCTCTTCTTGCATTTCAATATTACATCTTCTAAGCAATGCTTTTATTCTTTGTAGCAATATATTTATACTAAATGGCTTTGTTATGTAATCATCTGCTCCTATCTTAAATCCATTTACAATATCAGATTCCATATCACAGGCTGTCAAAAACAGAATACCTACTTTTGAACTAGTTCTTATTTCTTTGCACAGGTCAAATCCATTTCCATCAGGAAGATTTACATCTAATATCATTAAATCTATTTTTTCTTTCTCAAATTTTTCTTTAGCTTCTTCTAGATTATATGCTGGTACAACTCGAAATCCATCACTTTGTAAGTTAAAACATATACCATTATTAAGCATAATATCATCTTCTACAACCATTATAGTTTCCATTTTATTTCCTCCATATTTTTTATACACATTAAATCATTGGGTTCCCTATTTTATTATACTAATTTTATTTTCTAAAAAACTATTATTATCTTAAGTTTTTATTAATTCAAAATAAAAAAAGTGTATATTTAGTAATTTTAACTAATATACACTCATTATTGTTTATAAGTTTATAAATGTTTTATTTTAGTTTGCCATAGTCTTCATCAGATACAGGCTCCAACCATTCATTGAAAGCTCCCTCTGCTGGGACTTCTACAGCTAGATGCTGAAACCAACTATCTGGTGCAGCTCCATGCCAGTGCTTTACATCTGGTGGTATATTAACTACATCACCTGCATGCAATTCCTGTGCTGGTTTGCCAAACTCTTGATAATATCCTCTACCTCCAGTTACAAGTAAAATCTGCCCACCCTTATGATGTATGTGCCATGAATTAATTGTAGAAGGAGCAAAAGTCACATTCCCGATTCCCACACCAGTAGTAGTAAGCATATTTAAATAACATTCTCCTGTAAAATACTGTGCAAATGCTTTGTTTTCTTCCCCAATAGGGAAAACTGCTCCTGTACCTAAATCTTTTTCTATATCCATATTTAATACCTCCTATGCCTTGCTTAACTATTCTTACATTTTTAGTATACGACTTAAAGTTAACTCAAGGTCAATAGCTTTTTAGTATTATCATAATTTAATTTTTAGATTAACTTTATTCTTTTAAATCATCATAGCTTGTTATAGATTTTTTTACATTCAGTAATTGGTCTACAAATTGATTAGCAGGGGCATTTAAGATATTTTCAGGAGTATCATATTGTTGAATGACTCCATGATTCAATACCAAAGTTTTTGTACCTAAAATCAAGGCTTCATAAATATCATGTGTAATAAAGATAATTGTAATTCCTGTTTTTTTATGAATTTCTTTTATCTCTTTTTGTAGCTGTTTTCGTGTAATTTCATCAACAGCACCAAAAGGTTCATCCATCAATAAGATTTCTGGTGAAGAAGCTAAAGCACGTGCAATCCCTACACGCTGTTGCTGACCACCTGATAATTCAGATGGGTATCTTGTTTTCATATCATTTGCTAATCCCACGATTTGCATCCATTTATCTACAGCATTTTTTATCTCTGACTTATTTTTTCGATTAAGGAGATTTGGCACATATGAAATGTTTTCTTCAACAGTCATATGAGGAAAAAGAACACTTCCCTGAACACAATAGCCTATTTTTCTTCTTAATTTAATTAAGTCCTCATTTTTAATGTCTGTTTTGTTAATTAAAATATCTCCCGTGTCTGGCAAAATCAGACCATTAATCATTTTTAGAAGTGTTGTTTTTCCACTTCCAGATGACCCAATAACAGTTAAAAATTCGCCTTTTTCTATATCTAAATTGAGATTATTTATGATTGTTTTATCATTATATCGTTTTTCAATATTTTTAAATTGTATAATAGGTGTCATTATATTTCCTCCAATTATAAAAGTCCCTTTTTGTTCAAAAACTCGCGTGCAACTTCTCTAGGCTCTAAATTATTATTTTCTACATCATAATTCAATTTAGCCATTTCTTTATCAGTTAAAATATTTTTAACCATCTGGAATACTGCTGAAAGTTCTGGATGTTCCTCTAACACCTCTGAACGAATAACATTTCCACATTGATAAGATGGATAAAAGCTTTTATCATCATTTAAGACTACAACATCTGAAACACTATACTGTCCGTCAGTTGTAAATATAGGCATTACATCAATTTTTCCCTCATTAATTGCCTGATATTTAAGTCCAATATCTAAATCAACTGTGTTTTTAAAGTGTAGGTCATAGGTATTACATAGTGGAGTATAGCCATCTTCTCTTTCATAAAAATCATACTCTGCACCAAATGTCAATTTAGAAGATATATCTCTTAAATCTGAAATATTCTTTAGTTTATATTTATCTGCAATTTCTTTTCTAACTGCCAACGCATAACTATTAGAAAAACCATACATACCAGTCCACTGCATTTTAAGTTTAGTTTTATATTCAGATTGTAACTTCTCAAACATATTTTCAGTATATAGTTCATTTTTCTTCAGTACCATATTCCAGCCTGTCCCTGTATACTCTGGATAAATATCAAATTCTCCATTGCCCATAGCTGGCTGAATATTGGATGTTCCTCCGCCTACACCTTGTGTGATTTCTACTTTCAAATCTGTATTTTTTTCAATTAAAATATCCAGCATTTCACCAAGAATATATTGTTCAGTCATTGGTTTTGTAGCGATATGAATAGTTTGAGTCTTTGCAGAATTAAAGAAGTAAGATGTAAAGATAGTTATTATAAGGATAAGACTTCCTAGAATGGCAAATACTTTTTTCCTATTTTTCTTTTTTCTTTTTCTTTGTAAAAATCTTTCTACTAATCCTAGAATAAAATCAAATAACAAAGCCAATAGAGCAATAAGAATACTTCCAGTGACTGTCATTACTGTGTTGTTTGTTGTGATTCCTCTATATATAGCTACACCCAGACCACCAGCACCTATAAATGAAGCAATACCAGTCAATGCAATTGTCATAATAACCATGTTTCTAATACCAGACATAATAACAGGTAAGGCTAGCGGAAGTTTTATTTTATATAGTATCTGAAAGTCTGTACTTCCCATACCTTTCGCTGCTTCAAGAATATTTTTATCTACATTAGTAATTCCAGTATATGTATTTCTAACCATAGGTAATAATGCATATATAGTAAGAGCAATAACAGCTGTAGTATTTCCAATTCCAGAGAATGGTATCAAAAAACCCAACATAGAAATAGATGGTATGGTGTATAGAAAATTAATAGTCCCCAATATTGGCTTAGACGACTTATGAAATTCACTTACAACGATACCAATTATACCACCTAAAACAATTGCAATTACTATAGAAATAATAGAAATTGTCAAATGTTCGATGGATAGTTTTATAAAAAAATCACTTCTTTCAGATAATAGTGTTAGCATATCGTTTAGCATTACTTCCACTCCTTTTTATGAGTTTTACTTAATAAGATTCAAATTATAAAATTATAGTTTAGTGATAGCTCTCATCGTACCACACTAAATAAATTATTCCATAAATTACATGTTAAGGTCATAATATCAAATTTTCAAGTAGGCACTAAAAAGTAACTAATAGAAAATCCCACCTTGTCAATCTTCATGAAAATAATAAAAAATGTCAGAGCCGTTAAAAACTTACTATTTAAACGGACTTCTGACACTATATTTAATTAAATTTGAATATTTATCATATTATTTATTATTGTTAAACTTAACTATCATATTATATACCCATTATATTTACTCATATATCATCTATATTTATTGTATTTTATTTATTATACTATATATTTTGCTGTTAGTGATATTTTATTGTTAGACAATTCTTTTGGAGTTCCTTCAAAGATTACTTTGCCACCTTTTGTCCCTCCTTCAAGACCCATATCGATAATCCAATCCGCTCTTTTAATTACATCTATATTATGTTCAATTATGATAACTGTATTTCCATTATCTACAATCTCTTCAATTATATTTATAAAATTTTCAATGTCAGCCATATGAAGCCCAGTTGTCGGCTCATCTAATATATACACTGAACTTTCCTTATTTAATTCATTAGCAAGTTTTAATCTTTGACACTCTCCTCCAGATAATGTATCTAGAGTTTGCCCTAAAGTAAGGTATCCGATTCCCATTTTTTCAATGCACTGTAATTTCTTTTTAATCTATTTTAAACTAAAAAATTCAATCGCATCTGAAACCGACATTTCAAGAAGTTCTATTATATTTTGCCCTTGAAATCTATATTCTAAAACTTCTTTTTTAAATTTTTTCCCTTCACAAATATTGCAAGTACTTTTTATACTTTCCATAAATGCAAGATTTGTGTGTACTATTCCAGACCCTTTACAGTTATCACAAGCTCCTTCTGAGTTTGAGCTAAACAAAGAAGCTTTAATACCATTTGCTTTTGCAAAAATGTTTCTTATATCGTTCATAATTCCACTATATGTTGCTAAGCTTGACCTAGAATTAGCTGATACAGAGCTTTGGTCTATTAATACAGCATTTGTATTTTGCTTTAAAAATTCATGTTTAATTAATGTACTCTTACCAGCTCCTGCTACTCCTGTCACTAAAGTTAATACACCTTTAGGTATCTTTATAGATATATTTTTTAAATTGTTTTGATTACAATTTTTAACCTCTAAATATCCTCTATGTTCTCTTACATTTTCCTTAATAGAAAGAACTTTATTTAAGGCATTTCCTGTTAATGTCCCACTTGAAAGCAACTTTTCATAACTTCCTTCATATACAACTTTACCACCATACCTCCCAGCTTTTGGACCTACATCTACAATGTGGTCTGCAATTTTAATCACGTCTGGGTCATGCTCAACAACTATAATTGTATTTCCTTTATCACGTAATTTTCTTAGAAGATTATTTAATTTATAAACATCTCTTGGATGAAGACCTATACTTGGTTCATCAAAAATATACATCAAATCTACAAGGTTACTATTTAAATATTTTACCATCTTTATACGCTGAGATTCTCCACCTGATAGTGATGATGTCTCCCTATCTAAAGTTAAATACCCTAGACCTATATCTATGATGTTATTTAGTTTTTCTAGTATCCCTTTAATTAGAGGTTGTGCTTCTGGCTCATTTATATCTTTAATAACCTGATAGTACCTAAAGTTGACCTTGAATTACCTCCAAGTCTACTTTGGTCTATAATAATTGGTGTTGATAAATTTTCTATACAATCAGCTTTAACTTCTCCATATTTAGGTAAAAAACTTCTTACAAAAGTACTAAATCTCTCGTTTAATTGACGTTGTGATTCTTTTGCAATTGTTTCAAAAACAATAGATGATTTTCCAGAACCAGATACACCTGTAAATATGGTTATTTTTCTTTTTGGTATTTTTAATGAAATATTATCTAGATTATTTTCCTTACATCCTTTTAAAACTATAAATTCATTACTCATACTGTATCCTCCTAAATTGTTTTTATAGCAAATTATAGCACGTAACTTATCCCATGGTTGTATACTGTAGGGTTTAAAATTTCATATAAAAAATCCATATAAATTTATTAAGAGGATAAAAAAAGTACCTCAAAATGATTTTTAAAATCACAACTGAGATACTAAACCTTGTTTAATAATAATATATTTTTATTATTCTCAAATACTTTTTTATCATTAGTAAATAATATTTTTAAGATAGCTTTATGTTCAATTAATTTAATATTAAATTACTTTAATATTAAATTGCTTTAATGTTTAGTTACTTTATGTTTAATTGTTTTAATATTTAATTACTCTAATATTTAATTATTTTACAAGCAATTCTTATATTTAATATGAATTAATACAAAAAACTAAACAAAGTTCATAATCACTAAAAATTAATCTTCACTTAACACAGATGTAAATTCAGGGTCATCCAAAAGATGTTCAAAATAGCTATGTGCTGAGATATACCCTATACCATACATTTTTCGTTTTGAATTTACAACCTTATATTCATAACACGCACTTTTGACCTTACTATAGTCATTAAAATTCATTGCTTTATAGATGGCTCTTTCATTTCTTGGTATGTACTTTACATATTTTGGTTTTATAAAATACAAGTCATCTTTTATCTTACGTTCACGTTTAAGCTTCTTTAAAACTTCCCCATTTTTTCTATGCATTATATGGTCATCGTACTTATAATGATGAGCTATATGAGTTACATCACCCTTAAATTTATTTTCAAAATCTAATATTGTCTTTTCCATTAACTTATAATGTGTCCCCTCTTTTTTGTCTATATCAGCAAGTATAATTATATTTTGTGGTTTTACTCCAAGCTCTTTTAATGCTGACTTAAATTCATTGTTCCTAAGCTCTTCTTTTTGCTTTCTGGTCAGATTTCTAAACTTTGTATTAGCCCTAAAAACGTTAACCCCAGAACCATCTGATACTAGTACCACATATACATTATCAACACCACACTGTTTTATAGCATCAATAATGGCACTTCCTCCCCATAGGACCTCATCATCTTGGTGTTGAGGATAAAATACTGCTGCCGATTTAAATTTTCTACTATTACTTTCAGGAATAGGCATTTCAAGTTTTCCATTAAAATTCTTTGCAATTAAAAATATCATTAATAATATTAATATACTTATTCCTATGTGCTTCGTTTTATTTTCCATATTTAAAATTTTCTCCTTCTTATCAATTCAAATATCTTATAAACCTTTGTGGCAAATAGGTTGAAATATACAAATTATTTTACAATATTTTATTGTTTCATACAATCTTTGATACGAACTATAATAAAATAAAAAAGCTTTCTAACTGCAATGTTGCAAACATTACAGCTAGAAAGCTTCTTAATTCTTAAAATTTATTAAGCTTATTTTTAATATAAATATATCTATTTTTGATAAATTATACTTTAATTGCTATATAAATACGACTATTTTCATAGTCTACATTTCCTTTAAAATTTCAATCAATTCTTCTTCACTATACATATATTTCTCATTACAGAACTGACATCCAACTTCTGCCTGTTTATCTTCTTCTATTATTTGAGCCAAAGATTTTTTCCCTATTGCCACTAACGCAGTTTTTACTCTTTCCTTTGAACATTCACACTCAAATCCAACTTCACAAGTATCAAGTACTTTAGGCTCCAAACCATCTAAAACTCTATTTAATATATCTTCTGGTAAGTTTCCTTCCTTTAACATATTAGTTATTGAAGGTAATTTAGCTACATTTTCTTCTAATTTTGCGATAGTTTCTTCTTCTGCATCTGGCATTAATTGAACTATAAATCCTCCAGCAAACTCAACTTCATCCTCTTTTGTAAGAACACCTAAAGCTACCACTGATGGAGTTTGTTCTGACACTGCAAAGTAGTAAGTAAAGTCTTCTGCAATTTCTCCACTTACTAATGGATAAGTTCCATTGTATGGCTCTCTAAGACCTAAGTCTTTAATAACTTTTACAACACCTTCTGTCCCCACGGCTGCTGCAACATTCAACTTTCCATTTGGATAATCTTCAACTTCTACATGAGGATTTCCTACATAGCCTTTTACTATTCCCTTAGAATTTGCTGTTGCGATGATAGTTCCAATTGGTCCACCACCTTTTATTATTACAGTCAATTTATCACTGTCATTTTTCATCATCAATCCCATTATAGATGTTGCTGTTAATGTCCTGCCAAGTGCTGCTGTTGCTACTTTTGTAGTTTCATGTAATCTTCTAGCTTCTTCTACTGTATTTCTAGTAGTTGCAACAAATGCTCTAACTTGACCATTTCCTGATGTCGCTCTTAGTACATAATCTTTCATTTGTATTCCTCCACACTTTGTTAATCATACTATTTTTCTATATTACTACTTTAAATTACTTTAATTTTTAATACAGAAAACTTTGCCTCTTTTATTTTTACCAATAACATTTTATATCTCTGTCAATAATATTTTATATCTTTATCAATAATATTTTATATCTCCAGCAATAATATTTTATATTAATAACACTTCTTTTTGTACATAACAAGAAAAGCTTTATTTTTTACATACAAAGAATATCCTTTGACTTTCTTCATTAGGTTTTTCAAATGTAAAATCTCCATAAGATTTTATATCACTAAATCCAGATTCTTTAAGCATATCAACTATTTCATCCTCAGTATATGCCCTTTGTTGATGTACTTCTTCAAATCTTTCAAACTTTCCATCTTCATCTTTAATAAAAAATGTCAGTTCCATTTCAATCAAATTTTCTTCATCATCAAAGTAATTTTGCCACATATAAGCTATATCTTCTCTATTTTCTCCATACATATTATTTCCTAATATATTGGCTAATTTATAAAATGAACTTATATCAAATATAAAGATTCCATCTTTCTTTAATAATTCATATGTTTTTGAAAATACATTTTCTAAATCATCATCATAAGTTATATAATTAAATCCATCACAGGCACAAAGCACACAGTCCAAATCGGATATATCAAAGTCAAGCTCTGATATGTCTTGTTGAAGTAAAACTAACTCTACGCCTTCTTTTTCTGCCTTTTCTCTTGCTACACTAAGCATTTCATCAGATATATCAATCCCAGCTATATCATAGCTCTTTTTAGTTAATGGAATTGTGAGATTACCTGTACCACATGCTAATTCCAATATATTTTTTACTTTTACACCTTCATTATCTATTATATCTTCTATATATTTAACCCATCCATCATAATCAACTTCATTCATAAGTTCATCATATACAAACGCAAAATCACTATATTGACTCATCCTTTTTATTCTGCCCCTCCACAATCTTTCTTAGCCTCTTTTTACGTGATGTAAGCATACCTCCGATTCTTCCAGCTTCTTTAGCTGTAAGCCCTGCCCATCCACGTTCTCCAACTTTGTCCATAAGACCTAGTTCTGAGGCTATCTCATATTTCATTATATCATCATTTGTCAATATTTTAGTATTCTTGCCATTAGTTATCTTCTTTTCTCTTTTCATATTTTCTTTCAAAAAAATCACCCCTTCTTATTTGTATTTTTGTCAATTAAAAGAAATTTATACAAATAAGTAAGGGGTATTTATCAATTCATATGTTTTCAAATTTAAGTATTTTAAATTTATGACTTTTTAAAATTATTCTTTCTAAGTATGTGTTATTTATAATTTCAACATATTATTTATAGTCTTATCATAGTTATTTACAATCTTATCAAAAAAATTGACCTTTTTATCCAGACTATCTACAACTTATTCATTACAAAGCTTAACATATTTTAATCTATTGCTTTTTTATATTTTAATAATTTTGCATAGACATTTAGTGCATCCACACATATCTTTTCATCAAAGTTGAAGTTTATATTATGAAGTCCATTTACAAATCCTTTTTTCTCATTTCTTGAGCCCAACATAAAGAACAGCCCTGGAACTTCTTTTTGATAGTAAGAAAAATCTTCTGATATCATAAGTGGGTCTAATTCTATAGCCGTATCCTTTCCAACAGCTTCTACAAACTCTTTATACAAGTCTTTATCGTTTTTAACAGCTATATAATCATCCATAATATTTATATTTACCTTACAGTTATAAGACAATTCAAAGCCTCTAGCAAGTTCTTTAACTCTAAGTTTCATTCTCTCATACACTTCTGGACTAAAGCATCTAATAGTCCCTTCCATCTTTATATTTTCAGCTATTATATTTCTTCTAGCCCCTCCTTCAATTCTACCTATAGTCAACACTGCATTGTCTATTGGGCTTATATTTCTTGATACTATAGTTTGAAGTGAACTTATAAAGTTTGAAGCTATAACTATACCATCAATTCCATTTTGTGGCATAGCTCCATGTCCACTTTTAGACACTATTTCTATATCAATATCTCCTATTTGAGCCATGAAGTATCCTTCTCTTGTACCTACATAACCTTCTGGTAATTCTGGGTATATATGAAGCCCATATATCTCATCAACATTGTATTTTCTAAGCACACCTGCATCTATCAATGCTTTTGCTCCACCTGGCCCTTCTTCTGCTGGTTGGAATATAAATACAACATTATCATTTAAATCTTCTTTATTATCATTTAAATACTCAATTAATCCAAGCAATATAGTAGCATGTCCATCATGGCCACATAAGTGTTTTACACCTTCTTCACTACGAAGACCGTCTATATCAGCTCTGAAAGCTATATCTTTTCTTGGTCTTTTCCCTTCTATCACACCTACTATTCCTGTTTCTAAGTAAACTTCATATTCAACTCCTATTTTATCAAGATAATCCCTTATATATTTTGAAGTCTTATACTCTTTTCTTCCAATTTCTGCAATAGGATTTAATGCATTCCTATGCTTATAAAGTTGTTCTTGTAAATACGATGCCTCTCTCATGTAATCTCCTCCAAATTATAATTTATTATAAAAATATTTCTATATCTCTTATAATTAAAATATTATATAACATACTTTCATATTTAAAAATAAAAAGCTAAATTGAATATAAAAATATTTTGCATTATTAAATAATTCACCATTAATAATAATTCCCCTGTTTCATAAATCAAAACAGGGGAATTATTATTAAAAAATTTTTAATTTTAGCAAGAGAAGAAGTGTTTAGCAAGTCCACCTTTTGCAGTTTCTTTGTATTTATCCATCATATCAATACCCGTTTCTTTCATTGTTTCAACGACTTGGTCCAAGGAGACAGAATGTGAGCCATCAGTTAATAATGCATACTTAGCTGCATCATAAGCTCTTTGAGCTGCCATTGCATTTCTTTCTATACATGGAATTTGAACATATCCATATACAGGGTCACAAGTCATTCCTAGATGATGTTCAAGCGCTATTTCTGCTGCATATTCAATATGGTCTATAGTACCACCCTTTAAATACGCTACTGCCGCTGCTGCCATCGAACAAGCTGCTCCAACCTCACCTTGACATCCTACTTCCGCACCAGATATTGATGCATTAGTTTTTATTATATTTCCGATTATTCCAGCCACAAGTAATGCTTCAATTATTTTTTCATCATCGTATTTATAGAAATCTTGCATTGCAAAGAATATTCCTGGTATTACTCCAGCAGAACCACAAGTTGGTGCTGTAACTATTATATTACCAGAAGCATTTTGCTCTGAAGCTGCCAGTGCATATGCATATACAAGTGTCGAAAAACTTTTATCTTCTTGATACGCTTTATAAAAATTATTTGCTCTTCTTTTTAATAATAATTTACCTGGTATTACTTCATCTGTGCTTAGTCCATCATCAATAGATTTTCTCATAGCATCTTTTATAGTTTTTATATAGTCTTTTATATCAGATGGTTCACATTCTAATACAAAATCAACTAAAGTTTTATTATTTTCCTTACACCACTTCACTATTTCATCCATAGTGTCTAGATGATATATACTATTGCTTTTACTGTTTCTTTGACCTTCTTCTGCTATAGTTCCTCCACCAACAGAATATACAGTCCATTCAGCTGTCACATTTCCATCTTTATCTAAAGCTTCAAACTTCATTCCATTTGGATGAAAATCTTTTATTATGTCTTCTTCCCAAACGATTTCAACTTTCTTTGGTGCTATAGTTTTTTCAATTATATAATCTGTTAAGTGACCTTTTCCTGTAGCAGCTAAACTACCATATAATATTGCTCTAAAACTTTCTGCATCTGGATTTTCATTTTTAAATCTTTCCGCTGCTCTTTGCGGCCCCATAGTATGAGAACTTGAAGGTCCACTTCCTATTTTAAAAAGTTCCTTTAAAGTATCCATATTATTCCTCCTAAATTTTCTATGTTAATGCTTATTATTTATTTTTACGCACATATTTATTATAACCTAAATATATTAATTATTAGTTATTAAATTCGCATAAAATTTATTTTTTATTTCCATTTTGGTATATTTTATTAAATTAATATGCATATTTTGAGAATAAAACATTTATTTAAAATTTTTTTAATATTAATATAATATAAATATCTTACTTTATACAGTTAAGATATTAACTATGCCTATTAAAATTAATTAATTTGTACTATAATTATTATTGTACTTAAAAAATTAAATTTAAATAAAAAAGGAGATTTGATTATATGTTATTTAAAGGTTCTGCTGTTGCTTTAGTTACTCCATTTACGGAGGATAACAATGTCAACTTTGAAAAGTTAGGTGAATTAATCGAATACCATATTGAAAATGACACAGATGCATTAGTTGTTTGTGGAACAACAGGTGAAGCTACTACTATGAGTGAATCTGAGATTTTTGCTGTAATAAAATATACAGTTGAAAAAGTCAATAAGAGAATACCAGTTATAGCAGGTACTGGTTCAAACAATACTATGTTGTCTGTTCATATGAGCCAAGAAGCTGAAAAATTGGGAGTGGATGGTCTTTTAATCATAACTCCTTACTATAATAAGACTAATGAAAAAGGTCTTAAACTTCACTTTGAAACAATAGCAAAAAGCGTTAAATTACCAATTATTTTATATAATGTACCAGGAAGAACTAAGGTAAATATAAAGCCATCTGTTGTAGCTGAGCTTGCTAAAATAGATAATATAGTTGCTGTGAAAGAAGCTAGTGGAGATTTAGCTCAAGTTGCAGAAATAGCTAAATTAGTGCCTAAAGACTTCGCTATATACTCCGGTAATGATGATACTATATTACCTCTATTATCATTAGGTGGAAGTGGTGTTATCTCTGTACTTGCTAACATCTGTCCTAAAGAAACTCATGATTTAGTAACTAAATTCTTTGAAGGTGACATTGAAGGCTCTAAAAAATTACAACTTGATATGGATGCTTTAATTGCTGCCTTATTTATAGAAGTAAATCCAGTTCCAGTTAAAACTGCTATGAATATTTTAGGTTTTAATGTTGGAGATTTAAGACTTCCTTTAGCTGAAATGGAAGAAGCTAATCTTAATATCTTAAAACAAGAATTGACAAATTTTGGATTTAAATTTTAGCAATATTTCTATAAATAAGTTGATTTTTTCTAAAATATGTATTATTATTAGAATAATCAAATTTTAATATCCTATTAACCTAGGGTAGAGGTAGCTGTAAATAAGAGTATCCAATAGGAGCTGGCAAGCGTTAATGATTGGAAAAAGGATTTATAGCCGAAGAAAATATTTCTCGCAATAATATTTTCTGGGATTACACATAAGATGTGTAATACTGTCACTTATTTGTGTAGGTGGTGAGCTACAAGGTTTACTTTGAGTGATAAACTAGACGTACAAAGTATACCTTTGTACGTTTTTTGTATATAATTAAAGTTGTTAATATAATATTAAAGTATTTAGATATATAAAAATATTAACATATCTTACTTGTATAACTAAAATCAAATAATGTTTTAATAATTAAAAATTGGGGTGAATTTAATATGAAAAAAGTAAATGTGGCAATAGTTGGTGCTACTGGAATGGTAGGTAGAACATTTTTAAAAGTATTAGAAGAAAGAAATTTTCCAATAGAAAATCTATTTTTATTCTCTTCTTCTAAATCTGCTGGTTCTAAAGTAATGTTTTGTGGTAAAGAATATATAGTAGAAGAGTTAAAAGAAACTTCATTTACTGATAGAGGGATACAAATAGCATTATTCTCTGCTGGAGGAAGCATTAGTGAAAAATATGCTCCAATAGCTGCATCAAATGGAATCTTAGTAGTAGATAACTCTAGTCAATGGAGAATGAATCCAGATGTTCCTTTGGTTGTTCCTGAGGTAAATCCAGAAGCTATAAAAAAACATAAAGGTATAATAGCTAATCCAAACTGCTCTACTATACAAGCTATGGTTCCTCTTAAACCTCTAGATGACAAATACAAAATTAAGAGAGTTGTTTACTCTACTTACCAAGCTGTATCTGGTTCTGGTGTTAAAGGGGTTGAAGATTTAGAAAAAGGAATGACTGGTAATCCTACTGGATTCTATCCACATCAAATTTCTTATAACTGTCTTCCTCATATAGATTCATTTACTGAAAATGGATATACTAAGGAAGAAATGAAAATGGTAAACGAAACTATGAAAATACTTGATAACTACGACTTAAAAATAACTGCAACTACTGTAAGAGTTCCAGTAAAAAATGGTCATAGCGAATCTATAAACATTGAGTTTAATAATCCATTTGAATTAGAAGATTTAGTAAAAACACTTGAAGAAGCTCCAGGAGTTGTAGTAGTTGATAATCCTGCTAAAAATGAATATCCAACTGCTGTAGAATTTGATGATAGAGATGAAGTGTTTGTTGGAAGAATTAGAAGAGACTTTAGTGTTGATAATGGTGTAAACCTTTGGGTTGTTGCTGACAATATAAGAAAAGGTGCTGCAACTAATGCAATCCAAATAGCTGAAATGGCTATATCATATGATTTAGTATAGTATACAAATTTGTATAAATATATGATTTTGTAAAATATTAATAATAAGTAAAAATAAGCATTAGAAGTAACTGTAATATAAAACACAAAACTAAAAAAGAGGGGATTGATTTTTTATGATATTTAAAGGTTCTGCTGTTGCTCTAGTTACTCCATTTACAAAGGATAGCAAAGTTGATTTCGACAAATTAGGTGAATTAGTTGAGTACCAAATTGCTAACGGTACTGATGCTATAGTGGCTTGTGGTACTACTGGTGAAGCTAATACTATGACCGATGAAGAACAACTTGCTACTATTAAGTATGTTGTTGAAAAAGTTAATAAAAGAGTTCCTGTTATAGCAGGAAGTGGTTCTAATGATACTATGCACTCAGTTAATTTAAGTCAAGAAGCTGAAAAACTAGGAGTAGATGCTCTATTAATAATAACTCCTTATTACAATAAAGCCAATAAAGCTGGACTTAAACGTCATTTTGAAACAATCGCTAACAGTGTTAAACTTCCAATTATACTTTACAATGTACCTGGAAGAACTTGTGTTAATATAAGCCCTAGTCTTATAGTTGAACTTGCTAAGATAGATAATATAGTTGCTGTGAAAGAAGCTAGTGGGGACTTAGGACAAGTTGCAGAAATAGCTAGCTTAGTTCCAGATGACTTTGCTATCTACTCTGGTAACGATGATACTATACTTCCTTTATTGTCTTTAGGAGGTCAAGGAGTTATATCAGTACTTGCTAATGTTTGCCCTCAAGAAACACACGATTTAGTGGCTAAATTCTTTGAAGGCGATATAGAAGGTTCTAGAAAATTACAACTTGGTATGGATGCTTTAATCGCTGCTTTATTTATAGAGGTAAATCCTATACCAGTTAAGACTGCAATGAATTTATTAGGATTCAATGTTGGAGATTTAAGACTTCCTCTAGCAGAAATGGACCCAGCAAACTTAGAGGTATTAAAGAAAGAATTAGTTAACTTTGGACTAAAAGTTAATGCATAGTACAAATTAATGCATGATAAAAAACTAAGTTTGGTCAAAAGTTAGCCCTTAATCATAGGAGGAAATTATGTTAAAAGTTATAGCAACTGGTTATGATGGAAAAATGGGCAAGATTTTAGCCGATACTATAAGAGATGATAGTGAACTAGAATTAGTTTGTGTTGCAGCTAGAGGTATGGATAGCTGTGAAGGCAATCTTAAAATTTATGAAGATATGAATACTATAGTTGAAGAAGCTGATGTAGTTATAGATTTTTCTCATCACTCTAATCTAGATAATATTTTATCTTATGTTTTAAAAACTAAAACTCCTTTAGTAATTGCTACTACTGGATATAATGATGAAGAAATTAATAGAATACATGAAGCGGCTAAAGTTATTCCTGTATTCCAATCATATAATATGTCTCTTGGTGTAAATGTATTAGTGAAATTGGTTAAAGATGCAGCTAAATTATTAGAAGGATTCGATATAGAAATAATAGAAAAACATCACAACAGAAAAGTAGATGCCCCAAGTGGCACAGCTGTTATGATTGCTAACGCTATAAAAGAGGTTTTACCAAACGTTGAAAATAATTATGGTAGATATGGGCGTAGTGCAAAAAGACAACCAAATGAGGTTGGTATCCATGCTATAAGAGGTGGAAATATTGTTGGTGAACATGATGCTCTATTTGCTGGAGATAACGAAGTCCTTACAATAAGTCATCAAGCTCAATCTCGTGGTATTTTTGCAAGTGGTTCTATAGCTGCTGCTAAATACTTAGTTAAACAAAAACCAGGATTTTATAACATGGATAGTATGTTAGGATAGTAAAAATCTATATCACAAATAAAAAATATACACAAGTAAAAGATATATGATATAATAAATAAATTTACTCAATATTATGCTAAAATAATAATGCTATTAAAAAATAAATAATAGTAAGTATATACTAAAGTTGATAAATTAGTATATATGAGTATATAATAAAAGAAATATAATGAAATACAAGGAGAATTAACAAATGGTAAATTTAAACGATGCTTATGAAATAGCAAGATATATAAAAGAAGTTAAAAAGAAAACACCTGTTAAAGTATATGTAAATACTAACTCTTTACATTTCCAATCAACTGATAAATTTAAAGTATTTGGAAACAATGGTTCTTATGTATTTGTAGGTGACTATGAGGATATAATGGAAGTATTAGATAAACATGGTAACGATATAATAGATACTCATGTAGAATATGATAGAAGAAATTCTGCTATTCCTCTAAAAAATACTTTAAGTGAACATGCAAGAATCGAACCAGGTGCAATAATAAGAGACATGGTTACTATAGAAAAAAATGCTGTTGTAATGATGGGAGCTGTTATAAATATAGGAGCTGTTGTTGGTGAAGGTTCTATGGTAGATATGAATGCTGTTATTGGTGCTAGAGGTACTCTTGGTAAAAATGTTCATTTAGGTGCTGGTGCTGTTGTTGCTGGTGTTTTAGAGCCACCTTCTGCTACTCCTGTTATAGTTGAAGATGATGTTTTAATAGGAGCTAATGCAGTTGTTCTTGAAGGTGTTAGAATCGGTAAAGGTGCTGTTGTTGCAGCTGGTGCTGTTGTAACTACTGACGTAGAAGCTGGTGCTGTTGTTGCTGGTTCTCCTGCTAAAGTTATAAAAATGAAAGACGAAAAAACGGCTGACAAGACTAAACTTATGGAAGACCTTAGAAATTTAGACTAATTAGAAATAATATTATTAATTAAAAGGGGCTGTCTCAAAATAGAGAGATAAGCCTCTTTTTCATTGTTGAAATGATGAAAATATATTTGATTTCATACAAAAAAGAGTGTCTCATGAACTAAAAAGTTCATTTTGAGACACCCTCCTCTTTTTATAGCCTTTTAATTTATCTTTGTTAAATACCCTTAATTTACTAGTTTACTTGCATGCAATTTAAACATTCTTAATTTATTGGTTTCCTTACACACTAATTAAAATATCCTTAATTTACTGATTTACATATATACAAGTTAAACACTCTTGATTTACTTACACAATAGTTAAATGCTCTTAATTGGTATTTACTTCTATACTAATAAATTGAACCACTGTTTACTACTGGTTGTGCATCTTTATTACCACAAAGAACAACCAATAAATTGCTTACCATAGCAGCTTTATGTTCCTCATCTAAAGTCACAACATTATTCTCACTTAAATTAGTTAATGCCATCTCTACCATACTTACAGCCCCTTCAACAATCTTTTTACGTGCTGCTATTATAGCTTCTGCTTGTTGACGTTGTAACATAGCTACTGCAATCTCTGGTGCATAAGAAAGGTGAGTAATTCTTACTTCACATACTTCAATTCCTGCAATATCTACTCTAGATTGTAACTCTTTTTGTAATTTATCTGCTATTTCTTGACTACTACCACGAAGAGATTTTTCATCACCATCTTCAGACACATCATATGGGTAAAGTCTTGAAACATTACGAATAGTTGAATCACATTGAATTGATAAAAAAGTATTATAATTATCAACATTAAATACAGCTTTAGTTGCATCTATAACTTTCCAAATTACAACAACACCTATTATAATAGGATTTCCTAATAAATCATTAACTTTTTGTTTTTCATTATTAAGAGTCATTGTTTTTAAAGATACTTTCTTTCCTCTTGGATTAGAGGATATATCTACTTTTTCAGTAGATGAAGATTTTGATACATTAATTCCTGATGATGTTGGATTTACTGCTGAACAAAATGGATTTACCCAATAGTATCCTTCTTTTTTTATAGTTCCATAGTAGTTCCCAAATAAAACTAGAACAATAGCCTCTTTTGGATTAATCATTTTTAGTCCAAAACACAGTATAAAATCTATCACAATAAATAAAATACTTAAAACTAACATAAATGAACCTATTCCAGTGAATCCATTGTCAAGTTTTATTATTCCAAAAACCATAACACCTATTGAAACTACTAAAAATAAGATAATCATTATCAAAGCTACTACTCCATTAAATGCTTTAGCATCCTTTTCTTGATAAGTTTTTTCTTCCTTTAACATAGCCATCTCTCCCATCTTATTATATTAAGTTAAGATACTTCTAATTTAATAATATCACTTTTAATGCTCAAATTGTTGAGTTTAAAATTAATACTCTAGATTTATATATTTTTAAAGACACATCTTTAGTAATTTTAACATATTAGTATTGATTTTTAAGTAAATTTTATGATATATGAACTTATATTTAATACATATTAAATCTAAATACAATTTTTTTAATATCCAGTAAATTATAAGTTTATTATCACTAATATTATTTTATATAAATTATATTAGTGATAAAATAAACCTATAGAAATATAACAAATTTTTATTAATTTCATAGGAGGATTTTATGTTAAAAGTTATAATTAGTGGTTATAATGGAACAATGGGAAGAGTGTTAGCAGAATGTGTAAAAAAAGATAGTGAATTAGAGTTAGTTTGTGGTGTAGCTAGGTCTGCTGATGAAAATGCTTATCATGGAGATACGAAGCTTTATAAAACAATGACTGATGTAACTGAAAAAGCTGATGTTATAATAGATTTTTCACATCATGAAACTTTAGACCCAATCTTGTCATATGCACTAAAAAACAATACACCTGTAGTATTAGCTACTACTGGATATGATGAGGATGAATTAAATAAAATAGAAAAAGCATCAAAAAATATTCCTATATTATTATCCTCAAATACATCTCTAGGTGTAAATATTTTAATAAAATTAGTTAAAGATGCATCAAAAATGTTAGAAGGTTTTGATATAGAAATCATAGAAAAGCATCATAATAGAAAAGAAGATGCTCCTAGTGGTACTGCTACTATGATAGCCAATGCAATTAAAGAGGTCTTACCTGAAAGTGAAAATAAATATGGAAGATATGGTAGAGATTGCAAAAGAAAAGCAAATGAAATTGGAATCCATTCTATAAGAGGTGGAAATATAATCAGTGACCATGATGTTATATTTGCAGGAGATAATGAAGTTCTTACATTAAGTCACCATTCTCAATCTGATGAAGTCTTTGCAGATGGTTCTATTGTTGCAGCTAAATTTTTAGTTGGTAGAAAGTCTGGGCTTTATAAAATGTCAGATATATTAGGGTAGTTTTTATACATAATGAATCTCAATCTACTTAGATATTCAGATTTATCAATTTGAATATCTAATAGATTGAGATTTTATTTATCTTTTTTCTTCACCTATAAAACTAATTATTGTATTCTATAGACTGAAACAAATCCAAATGGTGAAGTTCCTGTTGTGCCTGAATTAAATGTAAAACTTAAAGTAACAGCTGCTGCTCTAGCATCAACTAAAAAATCCAATCCTACACTTACATCTGATGAAGTAAGAGTATTTACTGCTTTTGCAATAAAATTATTTTGAGCTGCGCCATTAAAATTAGTAGTAATTGCCATAAATCCTGCAAGTGAAAGTGTAGCACGTATACCAAAGGATACATTATATATACCTCCAACTGCAAGGTTTATAGTGTTACTTGTTGGTAAAGTTATATTTGTTCCATTTATAAATGATGAGTTAAACGTCACTAGTGAGTTATTTGTTAAACTTGGAGATGAAACTATAAATTGTGCATTGTTCGATGCCAATACTCCAGTTGCTCCTGTATTTCCTGTTGGACCTGTTGCTCCATTGGCTCCAGTTGCTCCTGTATTCCCTGTTGGACCTGTTGCTCCATTGGCTCCAGTTGCTCCTGTTGGACCTATTGAACCTACTGCTCCTGTTGGACCTGTCGCTCCTACTGCCCCTGTTGGACCTACTGCTCCACCTACTCCAGTTGCCCCTGTTGCCCCTGTTGCTCCAGCTACTCCATCTGCTCCGGTTGGGCCTGTTGCTCCCACTGCTCCTGTTGCTCCTGTCTGTCCTGTCGCTCCTGTCGCTCCTGTTGGGCCTACTGCTCCATCTGCTCCTGTTGCTCCTGTCTGTCCTGTTGGACCTACCTCTCCATCTGCTCCTGTTGGACCTGTTGCTCCTACTGCTCCTGTTGGACCTACTGCTCCATCTGCTCCTGTTGCTCCTGTATTTCCTGTTGGACCTACTGCTCCATCTGCTCCTGTTGCTCCTGTATTTCCTGTTGGACCTACTGCTCCATCTGCTCCTGTTG
>NZ_JAGWCT010000026.1:0-46237 GCF_020657815.1 Clostridioides sp. ZZV15-6597
ATCCATGATTGGAGGATTTCTATGATTAAATCCAAGAAAAGATTATTTATTTCTCTAATTTTAATTGTAATTTTTATTATATTTGCATTATACATAAAAAATTATACTAATGATTCAAAAAAAGATTCAGTTAGAGGAACTATTCCTTTTGAAAAAATGGAATATAAGCGTCCTGATATAAAGTCAGTATGCGAAAATATTAACACATACAACGGCAAACTTTTAACATGTAAAAATGCCAAAGAGCAATTGAACGTATTTAATAATGTCGATAAGATTTACCAAGACTTCTATAGTACACTTACTATAGCAAAACTTAGAAACAATATAGATTCATCAGATGAATTTTACTCTAAGGAATACAAGTACCTTATGAGTAAATCTGTGGATGTTGACATGGCATACAAAGATTTTCAGGATACATTTGTAAATTCTAAGTTTTCTAAAAAACTAAAAAAAGAAATTGGAAAAGATGGATTTAATTATTTAAAAAACATTGGAAAGCTTAATTCAGAAGAAGTCGAAAACCTACTTAAAAAAGAGCAAGACTTAGTTGTTAGATATGAAGACTTATTATCTAAGTCTACTGTATCAGTAGATGGAATGGAAATAGATTTTGAAGAAGCTATGTCAAAACCCAATCTTAGTTATGAAGAATATGTAAAAATTTATTCAGATTACTTAAAAAAATACAACCCTATATTTGGTAATATTTTTTTAGAGCTTGTACAGACGAGAACTGAGATAGCAACTAAACTAGGCTTTAAGAATTATACCGATTATGCTTATTTAAATTTAAATAAAGATTACTCCCAAGAGGATGCAAGAAAATTTAGAAGTGAGGTAAAAGAGTACATAGTTCCATTATATATGAAAGTTACATCACAACCTTCTGACTCTTCTATTTATATTAAGGCATATAAGAATCGTTCATTTAGAAAATTTGATAAAGTACTTGAAGATATATCTCCAAAATTAAAAGAATGTTTTAATTACATGAAAAAATATGACTTATACGATTATTCTTCTGGAAAGAACAAATCACCTGGAGGTTATACTACTTATATAAACAAGTACAAAGCACCCTTTTTATTTAATACATGGGACAATTCTTTTTTAGGTGTTACTAGCTTTGCCCATGAGTTTGGTCATTTTTATAATTACTACAACAGTATTAACTTAAATAATACGATACAGCCAAGTATTGATATATGCGAAGTTCATTCTACATCTTTAGAAATTTTATTTTACAAGTATTTTGATGAATTCTTTGGGAAACAATCTGAAGCCATAAAAAAGGAACACTTATCGATTGTTTTAAATACTATTATTGATGCTTGTCTTTACGATGAGTTTCAAGAAATTATATATAAAAACCCATATATGAGCTTAAATGATATCAATAAACTATTTTTTGACTTGGAAGAAGAATATGGAGTATCTAATAAGATACTTAAAAACAAAAATGCTCCATTTTGGATACTTGTATCTCATAACTTCCAAGTTCCTTTTTACTATTTAAGTTATGGCCTTGCATCTGATGTATCTCTTCAAATATGGGAGTTATCACAAGATGACTATAGAAAAGCTGTTGATGTATACATGGATTTTTTAAATCAAAATACAGATGCAGGATTTAAAGATGTAGTAGAAAAAGTTAATCTACAATCTCCTTTTGAAAGCGGAAACTTGGAGGAAATAAGCTCAGCTCTATACGATTATTTTGGTATAGAGAACCCTCTTGAATTAGAAAATGCTTCTTAACATTTAATAATAAAAACGTCAGAAATTTTATAAGCCTTTGCTTTTATTTCTTCTGACGTTTTGTATATTTGCCCAATTAGATTAATATTTTTTTATGTACATAATTAAAAGAATTATAGTAATCAATAAAAACACACCTGTAAAAATAGCACTATTCATGTGAAATTTAATAGAACTTGTATCTGTTACCTTGTTATTTCTAATCCAAAAACCACAAATCATAGTTGAAATAAAAAATAAAGCAGTAATAATACTTGCACCAATAGTTATAAGTTTCATTTTACATCATCCCCTTTGATAATATTTTCTATTAAAATATCAATAAAATTCTCTCTCTGATGTTTAACTTTTATATTTGTACCACTATATAATTGAAATGATTCTGGTGATAAAGCCGCCATTTGTATAGGTAAAATAATTTGTAAGGCAATAGTTCTTAAACTCATTTCGTCTTTTTCGTCCCCAAATATATTACGAAGTATAGGAATGATAGCAAGTTGTGCCTGCATATTTCCATTGATTATACATTGATTCAATATAAAAGGTAGTACCTTATCATAACCTACCTCCAAAACATTATACTGAACATTTTTCGTTCTAAACATGTTCAGTATAATGTTTTTTATTATATGTCAATATATAATTTTTAGTTGACTCTACCACTATGATATGGTTTATATTGATATTGAGCTCAAAAATAATACCTTTATAAAGGAGATATAAATATGTTTAAGATAGGCGATTTTTCAAAACTTAGTAAAATTAGTATTCGCATGCTACGTCACTATGATGAAATTGGACTTTTAATACCAACTCATATAAATAAAATTAATGGTTATAGATACTACAGTGCAAATCAACTTTCCACTACAAATAGAATCCATGCCTTAAAAGATATGGGATTTAGCTTATCTTCTATCAAAGAAATTTTGACGGAATACAATGATAGAGAAAGCTTGATAAGGTATTTAAATATCCACCATTCTCAAGTAAGAGAACATCTAGAAGACACGCAAAAAAAACTATTAAAAATAGAAACTACTATTGAGAGAATTGAAAGGATTGATATTATGAAAAATTATGATGTAACTATAAAAGACTTTGCTCCAAAATATATGATGACTTTAAGAAGAACTATACCTACTTATCAAGATGAAGGAATGCTATGGCATCAATTATGCTCAGAAACAAAAGGGCATAATGTACAAGTTGATGTTCCTAACTATTCTAAAGCAGTCTTTTATGATGTTGAGTATAAAGAAAATTATGTTGATGTTGAGATACAACTTGCTGTATCTGGAAATTATAAAGATACTGAAAATGTTAAGTTTAGAACTGTTCCAAGTGTAACTGCTGCAACTGCTATTGTAAAAGGAAACTTCAATCAACTTACAGATGCTTGTGAGGCTATTGGTAATTGGATATCTGACAATAACTATGATGTAGATGGCCCTATGTTTAATATTTATCATATAGGACCTGGTCAAGACAGTAATTCTGATAATTGGGTAACAGAAGTATGCTTTCCAGTTAGAAAAAAATAAGTTTCAATGATGTTTTATTTATGTAATATTTGTATTCTAGCTCTTGTTGTACTTCTTTATAAGTCTTTTAAACATAGATTCATACTTTAGTACTACCTTTGAATAAGCATCTCAATTAATGAATAAGAAATTGCTATAACCATCAATTACAATCGGCTTTAGATTCTTTCGTTTTTTCAAATTTTGCTAGAATGTCTGACAAGCTTCCTAACTAATAGGAACTTGTTAGACCTCACATTTTATTTCTTCACTGAGTATAAATATCCTTTGTTAAACTTACAACCTAGGGAATAATATTTATTTTTATTCTAATCTCTTATTTTCCAAACATCGAACTACTAATAGCAAAAGTATATTTTTTCATAGCATTGTTAACTACTCTATTGAAAGTACCATATTCACATTCTCACCTTCTGGATAATCACCTTGACCCCATTTATCGAAGTATTTCCCATAATAATCTTTAGGATTAAAACAATCACTTACTACAAAACCACATTTTTCATAGGCCTTTATAGCACGAGGATTTTTAATCCATGGTCGAATAATAAATGTGCCTATCTCATAGTCTCTAGTCAAGCTGTCAATTAACAACTTCATAGCTTTTGAACCAATCCCCTTACCAGTACATTTCATTGAACGCAACCACATATCTAGCTCCATATTAGGTATCTTCCCATCATTGTATGCATAAGAAATGGTCCCCACAATTTGATTATCATATTCTATAAGCAAGTATTTATTAAGACCAGGAGTACTACTAAAAAAGTAAGATTCTTCATCATGAATGTCAGACCAGTCAAAATCCTCTTTATTATCAAACATTGACTTCCATATCTCATCTTCCTCAAATACCATATCATATATTAGTTTTCTATCAGAATCTTCAGCATAAAAAAGCTTTATTTTATCTCTCATTACATATAAATCTCTTTTCATAAATCTCACCACCTTCATATAAACAATATTATAAATTAAATAGCTATCTTTCTATTCTGATACAAAATTATTAATTTCGCTTTGCAATTTATTTAAAAACTTTTTAGTTGCCTTAGAAAAAACCTGATACTTTTTCCAGACAATATTTAAGTGTGCTTCTAATCTCGGTTCTAAAGGTCTAAAACAAAGATTGCTATTACCTGTTGTATTGATTAGCTTATCCAAGCAAAGAGCATATCCAACCCCTTCATCTACCATAAGAGAAGCATTGTAGACAAGATTATAGGTTGCCACTATATTAAATGTTTGAAAATCTTGCCCAGACCAACCAGAAATTACATTTTGAACCAATGTTTGACGTGAAGTTAATATAGGAATTCCCTTCAAATCTTCTGCACATATCATTTTCTTTTGAGCAAGTTCACAATCTTTTTTCATAAGTAACCCCCATACATCATTAACAGGAAGTTTGATATAATCATACTTTTCCATGTTGGCAGGTTCAATTAAAATTCCAAAGTCTAAAAGTCCTTTATCTAGTCTTTCCGTTACATCATCAGCATTTCCACTAAATAGATGATAGCGTATATTAGGGTATTCTTTCTGCAATTCTTTCACAGTTTTGGCAATAAAACGCATAGCATCTGTTTCTCCCCCACCAATATAAACATTTCCTCGTATGTCATCATAATCATTGTTAAAATCTGAAATAGTTTTATCTGCTAAATCAATTATTTCCTGTGCACGTTTACGTAAAAATAAGCCATCCTCTGTAAGTGTGATTTTTCTGTTGCCACGCAAAAACAACTTTTTCCCAAGTTCATCCTCAAGTTCCATAAGTTGTTTTGAAAGTGTAGGTTGTGTCACATTAAGTGATTGAGCTGCACTTGTAATACTTTCCTCTTTTGCAACTGCCAAAAAATATCTCAATACTCTAAGTTCCATTTGTATATCCCTCCTATTTATAGTGTAGTTTCCTCTACTATTCCTGTCAACTATGGGAAGGTATTCTTTATAAGTATTTGCTATTATATTATTTCGTTAATATAATAAACGTATAGAAACTATGATATAAATTTTAATAAGAACAATAACATAAAGAGGACATAAAAAGGAGGAAAAAATATGAATTTTAATATGTATATACCAACTCGTTTTATCTTTGGAAATGGACGTTTAGATGAATTACATCAACAAAAACTACCTGGAAAGAAAGCCTTGCTTGTTGTTTCAAGTGGAAAATCAACTAAAGAAAATGGTGCACTTGCCCGAACAGAAAAGCAGTTAAAAATGTCAGGAGTAGAGTTTGTGTTATTCAGTGAAATAGACGCAAATCCTAATAAAAATTCTGTCATGAACGGGGCTTCCTGTGCTCGTGAAACAGAATGTGATTTTATTATTGCCTTAGGTGGTGGAAGTGTCATGGACGCTTCAAAAGCAATTGCAATGATGGTAACAAATGATGGTGACTTATGGGATTATGTAAATGGAGGTACTGGAAAAGCACAACCATTACAAAATGAACCACTACCAGTTGTTTGTATTACAACCACTGCTGGAACAGGTAGTGAAGCTGACCAATGGGGAGTTGTTACAAATGAAGAAACCCATGAGAAAATTGGTGTTGGTGGTTATGACTCTTTATTCCCTGTTTTGTCTATAATTGACCCAGAATTGATGAAATCTGTACCACCTGAATTTACTGCTTATCAAGGATTTGATACCTTATTCCATGCTGTGGAAAGCTATATATCTTCTTTTTCCAGTGTTATGAGCGATATGTATGCTTTAACTGCTATCGAAAATGTAGGCAACTATCTTGCACATGCAGTAAAAAATGGTAGTGATATGAAAGCAAGAGAACACATGGCTTTTGCAAATACGATTGCAGGAATTGTCATGACAATCAGTGTCACTACAGCACAGCATTCTTTAGAACAGGCTATGTCTGGTTATTACCCAAGACTTCCTCATGGTGCAGGTTTGATTATGATTTCTAAAGCTTTCTTTGGATTTTTTATAGAGAAACATGCTTGTGATGAACGCTTTGTACGCATGGCACAGGCATTGGGAATGAAGGATGCTAACAAAGCAGAAGATTTTATTACAGCTCTTAGCAAATTACAAGAAGCTTGTGGCGTTGCAGATTTAAAAATGTCCGATTATGGAATTACACCAGGAGATTTTAATCTAATAGCAAAAAGTGCACGAGAAACAATGGGTGGTTTATTTACAGCAAATCCTTGTGAAATGACACATGAGGATTGTGTAGAAGTATTGAAAAAATCTTACAGTTAATCAGAAAGGATGTGTGAAATGAACTTGAACTTAAATACATTTTTAGAACACGTTAATCAAGGACTTACTGTTGTTGGAGGCTCAGAGTTACATAAATTTATGAGTGAACTCAGCAATGAAGCCATGAAAATTACCTCTAAATTAAACAATCATTATCATGAGCCAGAAGAAATTAGAACATTGTTTTCAGAGTTAATAGGAAAACATGTAGATGAAACATTCAACATGTTCCCTCCATTTTATACTGACTGTGGAAAAAATATAACAATAGGTAGAAATGTTTTTATAAATTCAGGATGTCGATTTCAAGACCAAGGTGGTATTACTATTGGAGACAATTCGTTAATTGGTCATAATGCAGTATTGGCAACTTTAAATCATGATTTTGCACCAAGCAAACGAAGTACTATGCACCCAAAACCTATTAAAATAGGGAAAAGTGTCTGGGTCGGTGCTAATGTCACAATAACTCCTGGTGTAGAAGTGGGAGATGGAGCAATCATAGCAGCTGGAGCTGTTGTAACAAAAGATGTGGCACCTAATACGTTGGTGGGAGGTGTACCGGCAAAGTTTATAAAAAAAATTGAGGAGGAATAAATAAATGAACAAAAAAGTCTTAATTATATCTACAAGTTTTCGCAGAGATGGAAATTCTGAAATATTAGCAGATATGTTTTTAAAATGGGCAAAAGATATATTAAGTAAAGCATATCAAATGGGAAAGGCAGTATAAGCCTATGAAAAAGATTATAAGCCTTATGTTAACTGCACTTTATAGCTTTGCATTATTAGGTTGTACAAATATTCCAGCCTCACAACAAACAATTAATCAAGAATCTAAAAATAATACTTTAACTGCAACTCCTATTTCTTATAAAGAAAAAGAAGTGATAACATCAACTAAAAATAACATGATAATTGCCAATCTTAAAATTGGAGATAAAGACTTTGTATTGAAACTTTATAATAATGCCTCTGTACAAACACTACTAGAAAAAATGCCACTTACACTAGATATGAAAGATTTAAATAAAAACGAAAAATATAATTACTTTACAAAAGATTTGCCATCAAGTTCAGAATCTGTAAAAAATATTAAGACTGGTGATTTTATGCTATACGGCTCTGATTGTTTGGTACTATTTTATAAAGATTTTCAAACCTCATATAACTACACTAAGCTGGGATACATTGAAGATACCAGTAAACTTAATGAAATATTAGGAAATGGAAACATACAAATAGTGCTTAGTATTATTAACTAAAACAATAGTGTCATTATGTCAAATACATCTACCATGATGACACTATTAAACCGAATTTTCTCTAACTTACAATCTTATTTTTTCCATTATTTTTAGCTATGTAAAGCTTTGTATCCGCTCCCTTTACTAGCTTCTCAATAGTCATATTTTCAACGTACTCCTCTACACCACCACTGACTGTAATTTTGTTTACTAAATCAAATAATTTTTTATCACTAGAAACATGTATGCGAATACGCTCTGCTACCTCAATTGCTTTAGATTTAGTAAAGCTAGGCATTACAACTATAAACTCTTCTCCTCCGTATCTTGAAACAATCCCATCATTTCCAACCTCTTCAATTAAAATCTCACTAAATCGAATTAATACATTATTTCCACATAGATGACCATATTTATCATTTATTTTTTTAAAATCATCTATATCAAACAATACAATGGACATAACTCTTTCTTGCAGTGGCTTTTTTAATATATTGGACATATATTGTATTAAATATCTTCTATTATACAAATTTGTCAAATCATCTATAATTGCCTGCCTTTCAAGTCTTTGGTTCAATTTATATACTTTATCACGCTCATGAGAATACTCTTGTAATACTACAATCATTACTATACATAAAAACAATGAAACTATAATAAAACTACTTATCGTATCTGATGCACGAGATTCGCCTATAGATACAATTAAGTTTGGGTAATTAAATGCCAAAAATATAGATATACAATACACAAATATAGATACAGATATCATAACTATTCTCTTAAGACCATCAAGAGTCAATGATATAACACATATTCCCAACAAGAAATAAAGCATCATACCACTATCCACTCCACCACTTATAAAAAAGAGTACTGGAAATAAGAATATATTAAGCCCTATATTAATTACTAGACACCCTCTATCAATATCTTGTGTTTTAAGAGAATAGATTGCCAATATTGACATGATACAAAAGCAAGAAAAACTTCCCCATATAGATATACTAGGAAGGCTACTAAAAAGAGCTGCAACAAAAGCTAAAAATGAACAAATAACTCCAGCAAAACAAAAAAGATAAAAAAGCCTTTCTTGTAAGTTTAATTTTTTATTTAAATACGTCTCCATGTATTTTTTAATAGACTGTTGTATAGATGACAAATATTTATCTCCTTCTTTATTAAGATATTTTAATTTAATTATATTATAATATTATATCATATAATAAGTATGTTTAAATAATAGCTTACATATCCAATATATGGAATTAAATTTATCTAATAAGTATATATGATAATAAAAGTATGTAGAAAAATATTAAAAATAAAACTTATAAAAAATAACAGACAATTACATGTATAAAATAACAAAGCAAAGCACTCATATTATGTTAAAGTGCCTTGCTTTATTTATATATTATATAAAAATTTATAACCTATAATTTCTATTCCAACTCAAATGCCCCTGTATAAAGACTATAATAAACTCCTTTTTTATTTATTAACTGATTATGAGTACCTCTCTCTATTATACGTCCCTGTTCAAGAACTATAATTGCATCTGAGTTTCTAACAGTAGACAATCTATGTGCTATTACAAAAACAGTTCTACCCTTCATAAGATTATCCATACCTTTCTGTACCAGTGTCTCTGTACGTGTATCAATAGAAGATGTAGCTTCATCAAGAATCATTACTGGTGGATTTGCAACTGCTGCACGGGCAATCGAGATTAATTGTCGTTGACCTTGTGAAAGACTGGAACCATTTTGTGTCAATATAGTCTGATATCCATTTGGCAATCTAGTAATAAAGTCATGTGCATTTGACAATTTAGCAGCCTCAATACATTCATTATCTGTAGAATCCATTTTACCATATCGGATATTATCCATAATTGTTCCTGTAAATAAGTTGACATCTTGCAAGACAATTCCCAAGGAATGGCGTAAATCTGTCTTTTTAATTTTGTTGATATTGATACCATCATATCTAATTTTTCCATCTGCTAAATCATAAAAACGGTTAATCAAGTTTGTTATGGTAGTTTTTCCAGCTCCAGTTGCACCGACAAATGCTATTTTTTCTCCTGCTGTTGCTTCCAAAACTATGTTGTGTAATACTAATTTCTTTTCTGTATATCCAAAATCTACATCAAAGAACTGAATATCACCTTTTAAAGGAGTATATGTTATTGTACCATCATGATGAGGATGTTTCCATGCCCATATTTCTGTATTATCAGTTGTTTCGATTACTTCCCCATTATTGAATCTAGCATGTACTAATGTAACATATCCATTATCTTGCTCAGGCTCTTCGTCAATCAATTCAAATATACGCTCTGCTCCTGCCAATGCCATAGCCATCATACTAATTTGCTGTGCAATCTGTGAGACAGGCATACAAAATGTTTTCGACAAACTCAAGAAAGCTACAATCATTCCAACTGTAATAGAGCCTACACTATGCAATGCCATAAGTCCTCCAAAAAGAGCAATTAACACGTATTGCAGATTGCCAAGTTGCATAATAGTTGGCATAAGTATATTACCATATTTATTTGCTTGTGTAGAATCTAAACATAAATCTTTATTCTTTTTATCAAATTGTTGTTTTGCATCTTCTTCATGGCAGAATACCTTAATGACTTTTTGACCATTTATCATTTCTTCAATATATCCTGTAATATTTCCTAATGTCTCTTGTTGCTTTATGAAATACTTTGCACTTGCACCACCAATTTGTTTAGTAACTATGCTCATGATGACTGTAACTACTAAAACTAAAAGCGTCAAAGGTACATTACTTATAAGCATAGAAATCAATATAACAACTACTGTAATAATAGCCGAAATAAATTGTGGTAATGCCTGTGAAATAAACTGACGCAATGTGTCTGTATCATTGGTATAATGACTCATAATATCTCCATGTGTATGAGTATCAAAATAACGAATAGGAAGTTTTTGCATATGTACAAACATGTCATCTCTAATTTCTTTCAAAGTTCCTTGAGAAATCTTTACCATAATTCGATTATAGAGAAATGTCGCGACAACACCTAAGATATAAATACATGCCATTAAAATAATTGTATATAATAAGCCACTAAAAGATGGATTATCTTCAAGCAAAAGTGGAGTTATATAATCATCAATCAATGTTTGCAAAAACAAAGAACTTATAACAATAGTACAAGAGCTAAAAAGAATACATACGACAACCGTACTAAACAAAATTTTATGTCGCCCTACAATATAAGATAACAGTCGTTTCCATACGCTAAATACCTTTGTTTCCATTACTTGTCATCTCCCTTCGTTTGTGAATCATAGATTTCCCTATATATTACATTTGTTTTTAGCAATTCCTCGTGTGTACCATACCCATTGATTTTACCGCCTTCCATAACTATAATATAATCAGCATCTTCCACTGAAGAAATACGCTGTGCAATAATAATTTTTGTAGTGTCTGGTATTTCTTCACTGAATGACTTTCTAATCATTGAATCAGTTTTTGTATCTACTGCGCTTGTAGAATCATCAAGTATTAAAATTTTTGGTTTTTTTAGCAAGGCTCTTGCAATACATAGTCTTTGCTTTTGACCACCAGAAACATTTGTCCCTCCCTGTTCAATATATGTGTCGTATTTATCTGGAAATGTTTCAATAAAAGAATTTGCCTGTGCCAATTTACAAGCATGTATCATTTCTTCTTCACTAGCATATTTATTTCCCCAAAGTAGATTTTCTTTAATTGTTCCAGAAAATAGCTCATTTTTTTGAAGAACCATTGCTACTTCATTACGAAGTGTAAATAAATCATAGTCTTTTACATTTACGCCTCCTATTGTAATTTTTCCCTCTGTCACATCATAAAGACGTGGTATTAATTGAACTAGTGAACTCTTTCCACTTCCAGTCCCACCTATAATCCCCAATGTTGAACCAGTTTCTATATGAAATGAAATATTTTTTAGACATTCTTTTTCTTTATCATCTACATAACTGAAACATACATTATCAAAACTTATTTCTCCATTTTCCATATGATATACAGGAGTATCACCGTTTTTTAATGAACTTTCTTCATCTACTATTTCTATAATTCGTTCACAAGAAGCTTTTGCCATATTAATCATAACCATAACCATAGATAACATCATAAGACAATTAAGAATATTCATGGCATATGTAATTAAGCTGGAAAGTTCTCCTGTAGTCATTGTAGTTGCATTGCTTGAAACTATCATTTTTGAACCAAACCAACAAAGTAGTAGTGTACAGCAATACATAGAAAACTGCATTAATGGCATATTATAAGCAACAATTCCTTCAGCCTTTCCAAATGTCTTGTATATTTTCTCTGAAACATGTTTAAATTTCTTGACTTCAAATTTTTCTCTTACAAAAGATTTAACTACTCGTATACCTGTGAGATTCTCTTGCACAACTCCATTTAAGTCATCATAAATATTAAACACTCTTTCAAAATATGGATGGGAACGACTTACAATTAAATATAAACCAACTCCAAGAATTGGGATTGCAATTAAAAATATAAAGGATAAACTCGCATTAACCATAAATGCAGCAATCAATGAAAATACAAGCATAAGTGGAGCACGTACAGCCACACGAATAATCATCATATAAGCATTTTGGACATTTGTAACATCTGTGGTTAATCTTGTTACAATACTGGAAGTTGAAAACTTATCAATATTAGCAAAAGAATAGCCTTGTATTTTGTAATACATATCCTTCCTTAAATTTTGTGCAAACCCAGCAGATGCAGTAGCACAAAAACTTCCAGACAGTATTCCAAAACATAATCCTAAAAATACACAAACAATCAAAATGGTACCAAGTTGTACTAGGGTCTGTGTATTGTTTCCACTGATTCCTACATCAATCATTTCTGCCATAATCATAGGAATCAAAATTTCCATTAAGACTTCTAATACAACAAATACTGATGTTAGTATGGAAGCTTTTTTATACTCTTTAATGGAACAAGCTAATTTTTTAATCATATTCTATCTCCTTTTCTAACTAATTTTTAAGATGTTGATTTACTCTAAGTTTTATCAGACAACTTTAATTATCTATAATTTTCTTACCTAACTTTTATTTGTTCTGTATAGAAATGAATATACTCAGATGCCTAATATTTAAAATTTTATCATTATCTGTGTTGAATGAGAATTTCAAAAACCTTAATAACATTAGATAAAATCTAATATTATATTGAAATTATCTCATCTTACAATTATACTTTTTGATATGGAAAGAAGGTGCTTTATGAATACTCAACAATTAGAATGTTTCGTATGTGTTGCTGACAAGTTAAATTTCACAAAAGCAGCAGAAGAACTTTTTTTATCTACTCCTACAGTTACTCACCATATCAAAAATCTAGAAGAAGAATTAGGAGCGAAATTATTTATACGAAATTCAAAAATGGTTCGATTGACAGAAATGGGAAATATGTTTTACAGTGATGCCAAAGACATACTCAACAAAATAGAGGTATCACAGAAAAGGATAGCAAAAGCTACTTCTCAGAATACTTCTTTTTTGCGTATTGGATGTTCTAGTCATGCTGAACTCAATAAATTACAAGGCATATTGTCAGACTTACGAATTGCCTTTCCACAGGTGTACCCTTTAATATTTATGGAGGATTATTTTAAGCTTAAAAATTTATTCAATAATAAACATTTAGACATTATGCTTTCAACAAGAGAAATGATTAGAGATATGAAAGAGTGCACTTTTAAGAAATTAAAGAATACTAAAAATTATGCTATTATGTCCTCACAATCTATCCTTGCTGAAAAAGATAGTCTGACTTTTGATGATTTAAAGACAAATTGCTTAATTATATTAAATCCTAAGTTTATACCATTTCAACATGGAAACATATTGCAGGAAAAAATAGCATTACATTCTCAAAACCATTTTAATATTGTATGTGAAAATGACCAAGCAAGTATACTTCTTGCAAATTGTGGATATGGTATAGCAATATTACCTGAACATTGCATACCAACAGAAAGTGATGGTTTTATTATTCGTCCAATCATTGAAGAAGCTATCATCGAGTATGGTATTGCATATCAAAAAAATGTAAAGGAAAAATACATTCGATTCTTTATAGATAATTTTACTTGTTTGTAAATAAAAATAAGAAAGAAGAACCTCAAATATAAAGGTTCTTCTCTTTTATTTCAATATACTATTCTTTAGTATTTTAACTATATCGAGACATATTTTTATATAAACATATTTTTACTAATAAATCTAATATTACAATGTACCTAATTGTATAATTATGGTATAAATTTACTTTATTTTTATTGATTTACTACTTTATTAGTTTACTTATGTATCAATTCATCTTTATTGTCTCACTTAATCTTTATTGCTCTACTTCATTTTTATTGCCTTACTATATTTATTGATAATATTCCATGTACCATTTTCTTTTCTTAATTCGAGGCTTATTTTTGAATAATAATCTCCATTTTCACTAGATTGTGTCACTATAACTTTATTTCCAGACTTATTCTTATAGCTACGTTCTTTTATCTTATTTTTTGTATGCCCAACTACAATAGCATCTATTCCATCTACCGTAGTAGCAAGTTTTTTTATCTCGCTACTTGGATTTTTTAAATTTATATTATTACTATCTGAATGTACAACTGTAACAATTACATCTGGATTTTCTTTTTGCATAACCTTTACCCACTCATTTGCATCCTTAACTAAGTCATTGGTATATAATCTATTTGTTTTTTCAGAATTTTTTTCTGAACTTGAATCATTAATATTTTTTTCATCTTTATCTATAGTAAGCCCCAATATTCCAACCTTTATGTCGCCTTCTTTAGTTTCAACTTTATGCATTATATAAGGTTTTACATAATTTTCTCCAGACTCATCGTATATATTAGCTGATAAAACAGGAATTTTCATTTCCTCAAAATTTTCTATAATAGAATCCAATGTAGACTTTTTTTCTTCAAAATCATTTTTTTCAGATATAAGTTCATGACTACCAAGTACTACAGCATCATAACCTAGATAAACAATAGGCCATTCGTTTATTCTTTTATGAATACCTTTTTTTGTATTATACTGCCATTCTTTAGACCATCTAGTCATTTCTTTTGTATCTGCATCAAAGAAGTCTCCAGTATCAATAAAGATTGGCTGTACAGCTCTATATCTTTCATTAAATAAACTAACTGCCATTTCATCTGAAAAATTTGAATGTAAACCAGATGTTGTAATTATATTTACTTCTTTTCCAAATACCTTTAATTCACTGTGCTTATCTTTTATAAACCACTTATCATTCTTCTTACCCAACTTAAAGTTAATCTTTGATACACTATCGCCATGAGCTCCAGGCTGTGTCACTATCACTTCTTCACCAGATTTATTTTTAAATGTATGTTGCTCTATCTTTTCATGCGTATGACCAGCTACAATAGCATCTATTCCCTCTACAGTTGTTGCCAGCTCCTTTATTCTATTTCCTGGGTTTTTAGGATTTTTAGGCTCTTCACCTGAATGTACAATGGCAACGATTATATCTGGACTTTCTTTTTCCATGACCTTTACCCACTTTTTAGCATCTTCCACCAAATCATTTGCATATAATTTACCTTTATATTGTGCTTGTTCTTCAAGTGCTCTAGCTTTTTTATCTTGCTCAAAGCTTTTAAATCTTGAACGTTCTCCTACTTCTTTTATAGTAAGTCCTAGTATTCCTACCTTTACATTCCCTTTTTCTGTTTTGACATCTTTCATTATGTATGGTTTTACATAGTTTTTTCCAGATTGTTCATATATATTTGCAGACACCAATGGTATGTTATTATTTCTAAAATCAGAAACTAACCTATCAAGACCTTGCTTATCATTAGAAACGAACTCATGATTTCCAAATGTAACTGCATCATATTTTAATTTTGCCATTTCTTTAGCTATAGGAACTTCTCCTTCACGTGGCTCAGCTATTTTTTTAAACTCTGGCATACCATCATTAAATCGTACTAGTTTTTGACCAGTAGACCATCCATTCATATCAATACTTTGTATGTCAAAAAAATCGCCTGCATCAACCATTAGCAAGTTTTCATCGTATTTTCTCTCTTCTTTCACATAAGAAACTAGGTTTTCTGGGACTATTGAATGTAGGTCACTTGTCCCAAGTACATTGATTTCTATATCTTTAGTGCTTTCACATCCCACTAATAATATTATTAGAACTATTATTGATGTAACTATAATAAATTTTATTTTCATAAAAGCTTCCCCCTTGATTTTTTTGATGATAATAAAATTTACTCTTATACCTTATCTTTACTATCTAAGTTTGTTACTGTTTATTATACGAAAAAAACTATATGTAAATTCCTTTTTAAATAAATCTACATATAGTTCTTTATATTTTTTAGTTTCAAAACAAGACTTACTCTAATATACTCAAATCTTCAAGTGGGTTTAATATAGTATACTCACAATATTTTACTATATGGAATATGGAAATAGTCTTATATATTCATCTTATCTATCATACTAATATTAAATACCTTATATTATTTATAAACTTTATAAAGTTACTCAACCTCAATTGTTTTACTAAATTTATCACTAATAACCCATGAACCCTTTTCTTTTTTCACTTTAAAAGTAATTTTAGAATAATATTTACCATGTTCACCTGGTTGTGTCACTATAACTTTACCTCCAGACTTATTTTTATAGTCATGTTCATCTATCTTTTCATGAGTATGACTAGCAACAATAGCATCAATCCCATCTACTGTAGTTGCTAATTCTTTTACTCTATTTCCTGGATGCTTAGGATTTTTAGGTTCTTCTCCTGAATGTACAACTGCAACTATTATATCTGGATTTTCTTCTTTCATCACTTTTACCCACTTTTTTGCATCTTCTACTAAATCATTTGCATACAATTTATCTTTATATTGAAATTGCTCTTGTAAATTTACATTTTCAAGACCTTTACCTACCTCTTTTATTGTAAGACCCAATATTCCAACTTTTACATTACCTTCATTTGTCTCTACATCTTTTATAATATATGGTTTAACATAGTTTTCTCCAGATTTCTTATATATATTTGCTGATAGCACAGGAATCGCCACATTATTAAAATCTTCTATAACAGCATCTAAAAGACGCTCATCTGCCCAATACTCATCTTTCTCAGATACAAACTCATGATTTCCAAGTACTACTGCATCATACCTACCATGCTTCATATCATTGACCATCGGGCATCTGCTAATCTCTGTATCAGTATTATTAGCCCTTATAGTTTTCCACTTGTTATACCATTTAATCATTTTTTCTGTCTGAGGATCTAAAAAGTCTCCTGCATCTACTACAACAGGTGCAATTTGACTACTTTGTTCATTGACAAGACTAGCTGCTAATTCATCAGAAAAATGTGAATGCAAATCTGCAGTGGCAACTATATTTATTTCTTTATCAATTATTTTTAATTTACTATTCTTTTCCTTTATATTCCATTCACCATTTTTCTTATTTAATTTAAAGTTAATCTCTGATACACTATCTGCATATGAACCTGGTTGTGTTACAATTACCTCCTGCCCAGATTTATTTTTATATGTATGTTGCTTTATTTTCTCATGAGTATGGCCAGCTATAATTGCATCTATCCCCTCTACTGTAGTTGCTAGTTCCTTTATTCTATTTCCTGTATTATTAGAATTTTTAGGTTCTTCCCCTGAATGTACAACTGCAACTATTATATCTGGATTTTCTTTCTTCATCACTTTTATCCATTTCGTTGCATCTTCTACTAAATCATTTGCATATAATTTACCTTTGTACTCAGATTGTTCTCCAAGTTCTCTTGATTTAGCCTCGTCTTTAATATCTTTAAATCCTGAAATTTTTCCTACTTCTTTTATAGTAAGACCTAATATTCCAACTTTTACATTACCTTTATCTGTCTTAACATTTTTCATCACATACGGTTGTACATAGTTTTTTCCAGATTGTTCATATACATTTGCTGATACTAATGGAATATTATTATTTTTAAAATCAGAAACTAATTTATCAAGATTTTTCTTATCATTTGAAATAAATTCATTATCCCCAAGTACTACAGCATCATATTTCAACTGTGTTAAGTCTTTAACTATAGGTACCTCATCTTGAGCATTCTTAACTATATCTTCATATTCTGCTAGCCCACCTTTAATCTTAATTAGTTTTTTTCCAGAATACCATTCCCACATTTCTCTACTTTGTTCACCAAAAAAATCTCCTGCATCTACCATAAGTAAATTTTCATTCTTTGCTCTTTCTTCATTTACATATGAAACCAGAGAATCTGTCACAACTGAATGTAAATCACCTGTTCCTAATATTTTTACTTCTGTATCTGATACTTTATCTTTTGTATCTTTTGTACTTTGACATGCCACAAGTAATCCCACTAAAAACACTATCAATGCCATTATAATAAATTTTATTTTCATAAAAGCCCCCCTCGCAAATTTTTAGATTATAATAAAATTTAATATCATGCTTTATTTTAAACTATAGCAGGTTATAGAACTATGAGCAACATTCATTGGATTAATAGATTATTATCTTTAAAGATATTCATATTTAAAGATATACATTTCATTTATTATGTCATCATATTTAAACATACTTAATAAAATATTTAAATATACTATTAGAAAACTTTAAATGTATATTTCACATAATAAACTTTTATCCAATACAAATAGATATGATAAGATTGTAGCAATATTAAAATATATGAAGAAAATCGAGTATAAAATCTTATTTAAACAGTTAAGTAACTAGAATGGTTGTAAAAGTGACATGTCCACACCTTTATAAATAAAATTGATAAAAGGCTTTGTGTATTTTTGACTGTATTACCTATATTTTATCTGATATTCAAAATATAGAAATACGGAGTAATTTTATATCCTCAGATGTGATTGTTATAGATATCAACATCCTCAACATGCATGCTGATAAGAACCTCATTGTACCACTTCACTTTCTTATGCTAAAAGGTACAATGAAATTCTGTTTTATTTATACAATTTATAAATTAGACCATTACTTCTTAGGATTTACAAGTTCATCAAGTAACATTGGAAGTAGCTCGTCTATTTGTTCATCATTAAATTGGCAAGTCCCAACAGCTTTGTGACCTCCACCGCCATACTTAAGCATTAGACTACCAACATCAATATTTGAAGTTCTATTTAAAATACTGTATCCTACAGCTACAGAACACCCTTTTCCACCTTTTCCATTTACAATCCAGGCAGAAATATTTTGTTCTGGATACATACTGTAAATCATGAAACGATTACCTGTATAAATTGGCTCTACTCCACGTAAATCAGAAATAATAACATCTCCTTCTGTACGTGTGTATTTAGCAACCATTTCTTTAAATTTATTTGTCTGCTCAAAATAAACTTCTATACGTTCCTTTACATCTGACAGATTTAAAATTTCTTCTGTATCTAAAGTTCTACATGCATCAATTAACTTTTCCATCAATTGATAGTTAGATATAGTAAAGTTTCTCCAACGCCCCAACCCTGTTCTTGGGTCCATAAGATAACCAATTAAAATCCATCCAGTTGGATTTTGTACCTCTTCTATAGTAAGATTTCCAGAATCAACTTTGTCTACTGCTTCTAGCATTTCATTAAAATGAGAAAATCTTTCATTTCCACCATAATACTCATAAATAATTCTTGCACAAGAAGGAGCAATGCGACTTTCTCCTTTATACCTTCCTTTAAGCTCATTTCTCTCAAATTCACTAGAATGATGGTCAAACCAAAGACCACACCCTTCTACAAATGGTACATTGGCAAGACAATCATCTTCTGTTACCTCAACTAACCCATCTTGTA
This sequence comes from Clostridioides sp. ZZV15-6597, assembly GCF_020657815.1. Classification (NCBI taxonomy): domain Bacteria; kingdom Bacillati; phylum Bacillota; class Clostridia; order Peptostreptococcales; family Peptostreptococcaceae; genus Clostridioides; species Clostridioides sp. ZZV15-6597. The sequence goes on from NZ_JAGWCT010000026.1 coordinate 19,776, forward strand.
AGTCTTTAGGATGAGCAAATTTCCAATTATCAATAATACCTGCTTCTTTTAATAATGCACCACAAACTAATCCATCAAAATCAGAACGTGTAATTAATCTCATTATGTTTCAACCCCTTTGCTTTAAATATATGCCTATAGATATTATAATTTTTTCCTTAAATATATAATATCACTTTATATGTCAGCTTGATATACATTTCAATATATACCCATAAAACTTATTTTTTTGACTATAAATAGCTTTATTTATTATTTAAAGCACAACTTTATCTTTTATTTAAAATATAGTTATATCTTGCCTAACAGCAAAAATTTCAATTATTCTTCTTTAGGAGGTGTAATTATCAATCCTATAGAGTGCTTTTTGCGTCCTTCTCCTGATGGGTTATTTTTTAAAGGTTCTAGTATATCACTAATCTTTCTAGTTGCTTCAGTTATTTCTTCTAGATTAGCATATACTGGAAAGACAGAAAAACCAGAACCATCTTTTAAAATATCTTTTTCTTCTCTTTTAGCGTAATCATAAAACTCCTTCATAAATACCATCATATATTGAGTAAACAGCTGTACATATGCTTCTGCTGAGTTTTCATTTATCATTTTTTTTGCATCATCATCAATATCTGACTTAACAGCATATACTTTTTCAACAGTTCCTCTTATTTTATTTTCTTCAATTACCTTTATAATATTATCCTTTAACATTTTATCAAGATAACGATAAAGTGTGGCTTGTGATATATCCTTAAACTTCTCTCCTAATTGCTTTGCTGTAGTTTGCTTATTTGAATAAATCTCAAGTAACAACCTGCACTTAACTGGATTTATAAAGCAATCCATAAGTTTTTCATTCATATTATACTACCTCCCCATTATTATCATTAAGATAATATTATCATGTTGATAATATTTAATCAAGTCTATTAAAAATTTTATACAAACAAATAATACTCAAAAAATAAAAAAAGCCCTTGAATTATTTACATAATTCAAAGACTTTATATCTCATGATTTAATACTAAGCTAATTTTGCTTTAGCAACTTCTGCTAATTTAGCAAATCCATCTGGATCTTGTATAGCCATTTCAGATAACATTTTTCTGTTAACTTCAACACCAGATAATTTTAATCCATTCATTAATCTTGAATAAGATATTCCATTCATTCTAGCTGCTGCATTTATTCTTTGTATCCAAAGTTTTCTGAAGTCTCTTTTCTTTAACTTTCTTCCTATATAAGCATTTTTTAATGCCTTCATTACGAATGTATTTGCTGGTCTATATAATTTGCTTCTAGCTCCTCTGAATCCTTTTGCAAGTTTTAATATTTTTTTATGCTTCTTACGAGCGTTCATAGCTTTTTTAACTCTTGCCATCGTTATGACCTCCTTTTATATCCCTCTTCTATAGTTATTATTTATAATCCGTATCCTATCCTAGTATGGTAATAATTGTGCTATTCTCTTAGCATCTCCATCACTTACTAGAGTTGATTTTCTTAAGTTCATCTTAGTTTTTGCAGATTTTTTAGTTAATATATGTTTTTTATAAGCTTTAGCTCTCTTTAACTTTCCTGTTCCTGTTTTCTTTAATCTCTTTGCTGCACCTCTATGAGTTTTCATTTTAGGCATGACAAATTCCTCCTCTCAGTTAATCATCTATTTTTTTGGATCTATAATTACAACCATATTATTACCCTCAAATGCAGGGGCTTTTGTTGGTTCTCCAAACTCTTTTATTATATCTAAAAACTTTAACATAACTTCTCTTCCTATATCCTTATGTCCTAGTTCTCTACCTCTAAATCTAAGTTCGACTTTGACTTTATCCCCTTTTTTAAGGAATTTTATAGCATTATTAGCTTTCGTATTTAAATCATTTTGTTCAATACCTGGTCTAAGTCTTACTTCTTTTACAACTATAGTCTTTTGTTTTTTCTTAGCTTCTTTGTCTTTTCTCGCTTGCTCATATCTAAACTTTCCATAATCCATTATCTTACACACTGGTGGATTTGCATTTGGCGAGATTTGAACCAAATCTAAGTTTTTACTAGTAGCCATTGCTTGAGCTTCTTTAGTAGGCATTACTCCAAGTTGTTCACCTGTAGGTGAAAGGACTCTTATTTCCTTGTCTTTTATTTGTTCATTGATTGCTAATTCTTTGCTAATTGTAGGACACCTCCAAATTTTTTATAAAATATAAAATAAAAAGCGGATGACATAATCATCCGCAATATAAGTTACCAAATTTAAACAAGCTTAAATTACTACTAAGCTTTAACTTATATTTACCTTACTAACCCTCGGCGTAAGGTGAGAAGCGGACTTCTTCTTTGTTTTATTCTTACCCTATCCACTATATCATTTTATCAAATTTTTTGCAACTATTTTTTTAAGTTTAATAAATTTTTACTAACTTAACTGCTTTTTTATTTAAAATTGCACATATTTATTATAAACTACATATTATTTGTATTTAATTTCTTCTTCCTAATACTTATTATATGCTCATACCATTTATTTTGCCCTCATTTTCCAAAATTTAATTAAAAAAATTCAAACTTCAACTTTAAAATCTTTTATTACCCTATCACTCTATATAATAAATACTTAAAAACACTTCTTTAGCCAATTTTATACTGAATACTTTACTTTACATCCTTTAATATCCATATTATAGCTTTTTCATCATTTCAATTTTATCTTGATTTGTAGTATTTTTTAGTATATAAAGGTAATTTGCACATATTCATAAATGACTTTTTCCAGTTAAATTTATGAATTTATTTTTATTTAGATTACATGTATATTTTTTCCATAAAAAATAAATAATAAAATATAGTAAATATGGAAAATATAAAATTGATTAACAATAATTAATTACCTGAGGTGTGAATATGAAAATGCTAAACAACTTTTTTAAAAAAATTAACAATCCAGTTCCTGTCTTTGCACAGACAAAAATGGAAAGAGAAAATCAAACAGATGATTCGCTTTCTACAAAACCAAAAACTACATTTAGAGATGTAGCTGGATTAGACGAAGTAAAAGAAGAACTATTTGAAATAGTTGATTTTATGAAGTCTCCACAAAAATATCAAAAAATGGGTGCAAAAATACCTAAAGGCGTATTATTTTATGGTCCTCCAGGGACAGGAAAAACATTACTTGCATCTGCTGTAGCTGGTGAAACAAACTCATCATTTTTCAATGTTACAGGTTCTGAGTTCGTTGAAAAATATGTAGGTGTAGGAGCAAAAAGAGTAAGAACTCTATTTGAAAAAGCTAGAAAAGAAGCTCCAAGTATAATATTTATAGATGAAATAGATGCTGTAGGAGCAAAAAGACATCTTGAAAGCAACAATGAAAAAGACCAAACGTTAAACCAACTTTTAGTTGAAATGGATGGATTTAATAAAGACTCCAATGTATTAATAATAGGTGCTACCAATAGACTTGACTTATTAGATGAAGCTTTACTTAGACCAGGAAGATTTGACAGACACATTCATATAGGTGCACCAAATTATCACACTAGATTTGAAATTCTAAAGGTACATACAGATGACAAGCCTATAGACAAATCTGTAAATCTAGAACTTTTAGCTAAAAAAACTCACGGTTTCAACGGAGCCCATCTTTCAAATATAGCAAATGAAGCAGCTATATTTGCAGTTAGAGATGACAGTGAATATATTACAGCAGAACACTTCGACAAAGCACTTGAAAGAGTTATTGCAGGATTAGAATCCAAAAACTCTTCATTAGTTGAAAAAGAGAAAAAGATAGTAGCTTATCATGAAGCTGGACATGCTCTTGTAAGTGATATAGTTGGAATTTGTCCTATACAAAAAATATCTATAGTACCTAGAGGACAAGCATTAGGTTATGTTCTTCAATTACCTGATGAAGATAGATATATTTATACTAGAGATGAATTGGTTGGAAAAATAAAAACATTACTTGCTGGAAAAGCATCAGAAGAACTAATATTTAATCATAAATCTACAGGAGCAAAGGATGACTTAAAGAAAGTCACTGAGATAGCTAACCAAATGGTTTGTGAGTATGGTATGAGTAACTTAGGATTTATGACTATTGATGGAAATGATAAGACTTTCTTATGTGATAAAGTTCAAAAAGAAGCTAATCGTATAGTTGAAAGTTGTTATAAAGAAACTTTAGAGATGTTAAAGGATAACCTTGAAGATTTACATTCTGTTTCTAAATTCCTATTTGAAAAAGAAACTATGACTCATGAAGAATTAAAAGATTTGATAGGAAAAGAAGCTGTAAATTAGTTTGATAATATTTTAAATAATTTCTACATCAAAATTAATAATTATTTGAAAAAGAATTTAAATATTTTGAGATGATAGGTATTGAGGCTGTAGGTAGATTTGTGTAGAAACAAATTTACTTACAACCTCTTTATTAATTTTTTGTTTATTATCTTTCATTCTGTTATTAAATATTGACTCTACTAACCTTATTGATTTAAATTTACTTTCTATTTTTTTGTTTTTGATATCTTTTTAAATAAACAATACATTTTTCTCATAAAAGCTAGCAAATTTTTTTGAGTATTCGTCACAAAAATTTTACCTTACTGTAATTATCTTCCTGTAAACATACGGTTAACATTACTATGATATTGTTTTGTATATAAATACCAATAGACTAATATATAAGACACTAATGAAAAGTAAATTTTAAATGTTAAACACATAAATAATACATATGAAAAGGGGAACATATCATAAATAAAAAATTAAATGCAAAAATTATATCTACAGGAATGGTTATGACTACACTTGTTACAGGAGTTGCTCAGGCACAAGAAACTGCTCAAGGTAATACCAATATAGAAAAATCTGAAAAAACAGCACAACCTAAAAGTAGAAAAGAAATTAAAACTAGTAGTACTACATATAGTCAACTAGCTGATTTTCTTTTGCAATCAGCTAAATCATATAATTCTAACATAGATAAAAAGAAAATCATGTCTGGATACGAAAAGAAAGAAAATCAAAAAGTTAATAGACTAGATGGTCTTATCATGATAAGTAGAGCTTTTGGAACTTTATCAGCTCCAAAAGGTCAAAATGAAAGAGTGGCAGAGAAAAATGTAAGTTTTACAGATATACCTGCTTCTGCTAAGTCTGATATAGATAACTTAATAAATGGTGGAGTTATGGTTAACACTAAAGACAAAAAACTTAATGGTAGTGAAGTTATGACTGTAGGAGAAGTTGATACTATGGTTAGACGTATCTGGGCATTTAAAGGTAGTAATCCAAAAGATGATTTTTATAATTTTGTAAATAAAAAATCTTTGGAGGAATCAAAGCTTCCAAGTGACGAAGCAGTATCTGGTGGTTATGTTGATATTGAAAATGAAAACACAAAAAAAATTAATGCTATTATTAAAGAAATAGTAGAAGGAAATCATAAAAAAGGTAGTGAAGAACAAAAAATTAAAGATTTCTACCTTAATATACTAGACATGAAAAGCAGAAATGAGCTTGGAAATAAACCAATAAAAAAATATCTTGATGCTATAGACAAAGCAAAGAATGTAAAAGAACTTAATGAAATTCAAAAAAAATCACTTGAAGAAATAGGAACTGGTGGTTCGGTTGGTCTTTTTTTAATGCAAGATAATGTAGATGAAGCAAAGTATGCTTTATATATAGGAACAATGGCTGATACACATTTATTTAGTTCATATTCAAATGATGAGACAATAGAAAATAGCAAAACATTTTTTAAAAAGCTGTTAATTTTAAGTGGAGAAAGTGAGGCACAAGCTAGTAAGCATGTTGATGAGTATATAAACTTTGTAAAAAAAGTATCTGGAGGTGAAGAAGGTGTTGACAAGAGGATGACTTTAAAAGAGATAGAAGAAAAAATGCCAAATTTAGAATTGTCTAAAACACTTACTGCTGCTGGCTATACTAATCTTCCTAAAGAAATCAAGGTAATGAATCCAAAAGATTTAGAACTATTTAATAAGGCATACACTAATAATAATTTAGAAGCTTTAAAAACTCTTTTTAAAATAAAACTGTCTGAAGAAAATGCACAATTTTTAGACCAAAAATATCTAAATGTTTGGACTGACAATGCTAATCCTGGTGCAGATGCTTCGCAAAGTAAAATAACTGAAAAAGATGCAGCAGCATTAACATCTGAAAAGTTCAGTTCATATATTGGAAAATTATTTGTAGAGAAATATTTTCCTGAAAAATCAAAAAAAGACGTTGAAGATATGGTTAAATCTTTTGTAGAATTATATAAAGAAAGAATTAAAAAACTTGACTGGATGAGTGAAACTACCAAAAAAGAAGCTATAAAAAAACTTGATAAAATGACATTTGTCGTTGGATATCCTGATAAATGGGAATCTGATGCAGAAAATGTAGACATTAAAAGTAAAGAAGATGGTGGAAATCATTTTGATAATATAACCGCTTTTAAACTTGCACGTCTAAAAAAAGATGCTGAAAATACAGGTAAAGTAATACCAAAAGATAGATTTGGACTAGCAACATTTACTGTAAATGCAGTGTATGGAATGTATGATAATGCAATGACTTTCCCCGCAGGTATTTTACAAGCACCTTTATATGACCCAAATGCATCAAGAGAAGAAAATCTAGGTGCAATAGGTGCAGTAATAGGACATGAAATTTCTCATGCATTTGACAACAATGGAGCCAAATATGATTCAAGTGGGAAAGAACATGATTGGTGGACTAAGGATGATTACAGAGAATTTCAGGAACGTTGTAATGATGTAGTTAATTTCTATGATGGATGGGAAATAGCTCCAGGTGTAAAAGCAAATGGTAAGATAAGTTTAGGTGAAAATATTGCAGATATAGGTGGTGTAGGAGCTGCCTTGGGAATTTTATCAAAGATGGAAAATCCAAATTATGATAAGTTCTTCAAGAGTTATGCAGAGTCATATATTAGATTATACACAAGAGAATATGCAAAGAGTTCTACAGGAGATGAGCATAGTCCAAATACTTTAAGAGTAAATCGTGTCTTATCAAATTTCGAAGAATTCTATAAAACGTATAATATAACAAAGAATGATGGTATGTATGTAGCTCCTGAAGATAGAGTAAATTTATGGGATAATCTAGATACTAATGTAAAATCTAAAAAAATGACTGGAGATGACAGATTTGAAACAGCAGTAAAAGTATCTAAAGAAGGCTGGAAAACTTCAAATACTGTAATACTTGTAAATGGTACTGATAAGCACTTAGTAGACGGATTATCAGCTACACCACTTGCAAATACAAAAAATGCACCAATGCTACTTTCTAATGGAAGTAATGTAGATAAATCAACAATGGATGAAATTAAAAGATTAAAAGCATCTAATATAATAGTTGTAGGTGGAGAGGCTTCAATCTCTAATTCAGTCGTTAACCAACTAAAAGGTGTTAATAAATCTATGAATGTAAAAAGAATAGGTGGAAAATCAAGATATGAAACGTCTTTAAATATAGCTAAAGAAATGTCTGGTAATAACAATATTGATACAATATATGTAAGTGCTGGAGATGGAGAAGCTGATGCACTATCTATTTCATCAGTAGCAGGAAAAAATAACTCTCCTATAATACTTACACAAAAAGATGGATTAGATAAAGACGCATATGATTATATTAAATCTAAAAAAGTAAAAACTTCTTACTTTATAGGTGGGGAAACTAAAATCTCTCAGAAAGCTATAGAGCAAATTAATAATATAACTTCAAATGATGTCTCAAAAAACAGAATTGCTGGAAATGACAGACAAGAAACTAATGCTCGTGTTATTGAACGTTTCTATAAAGATAATAGCATAAATGGTGTGATATTAGCTAAGGAAAATAATCTGATTGATGCTTTATCAGTAGGCCCATTTGCATCAAAGGAAAATATGCCAGTTGTAATAGCCACAAATAGTTTAAATAAAGAACAAGAAAATATATTAGATAAAAAGAGCTCAGAAAAGGTATATCAAGTAGGTGGTGGTATAAAATTATCTGTACTTAATAAATTAAGACTCTTATTAAACAAATAATATAATATAAATAAAAAAATATCCTATAAATATATATTTACTGAATTAATCACAAATATTCAAGAAAGTATTCTCCATTTTGAATTTGAAGAATACTTTTCTTGTTTATACATTATTAGCATATCTTTAATATAATTTTATACTAAACTGTAGAATCTCTTTCAATCAATTCAGGCTTAAGCATTTCAACTACTGGCTCACAATCATCTTCCTCTAATAAAATTTTAAGTATATTAATCGTTTTTCCAATTAATAAGTCTAATGGTTGTCTAATCGTTGTTAAACTATAACTTTTCCATGAAGCCATCTGAATATCATCATATCCCATTACTGATAAATCCTCTGGTATCTTCAATTTATACTCAAATCTTGCAGCATCCATTACACCCATAGCTATCAAATCACTTGTGCAAAAAATTGCTGTTGGAGGACTTGATAATGCTAGCATTCTCTTTCCAGCTTCATATCCAGAATCATAATCATAATTTGCAGACTCTTCTTTAAGGTTGTGAATTCCGTTTTGTCTTAATTTAGAATAAAATCCAATTTTCTTTTCCATTTCCTCACTTGTTTCTCTTGTAAATTGAATGTATCCTATATTTTTATGTCCCCTATCAATTAGGTATTCAGCAGCCATTCCTCCACCTTCAATTGGGTCCACATAGACCGTACTTATTTTTATACCTGGTATAAAACGATTAAAAAGAATCACAGGAATATTATTTTCTTCACATGTCTCAGCCATTACCTTATTCATAGCTGAAGCTGTAATAATCACAGCTTCCACTTGAAACTGAATTACTCTTGAAATTATATTATCTATTCTTTCTTGTCTAGAAACCTTAAAAACAAGACATTGTTTACCTATTTCTTGAATCTTTTCCACAAATAAGTTAATAATTCTGTTGTAAAATGGACCTAGATTATCACCAACTATCAATCCTATAACATTTGTTTTGCCACTAATCATTCCTCTTGCAACTAAATTGGGAACATAACCAATTTCATCTGCTACACGGAAAATTTTTTCTCTTACTTCAGGTTTTACACCTTTTCCATTTGCACTACCAAATGCTCTTGAAACTGATGACTGCGATACTCCTGCTAGTTTTGCAACATCTTTTGAAGTAGCCGATTTATTATAATGAACTTTCTTTTGATTCATTTAGTATTTCTCCTTAAATATCTTGTATTTCTTTTTAGCATCTTTTACTTCTTCTTAAACACCTTACATTTCTTATTAAAATTGTATTAAAAATAAGATTATATATTGAACAACGAAAAAAACTAACACAATTAACTCTTGTTTCCCTAAAGAAAATGGCAATACAGATACTCCATCTACTTTATCTATTCCTTGCGAAATAAGTTCTTTTCTCATACCAAATACAGTATATTTTTTAATATCTTCTATATTGTGATTATTCTTTAAAATGATACTAAAAATATACCCAAATATTAATGTTATTGTAGCACCTATTGCTGGATTCCACAACCAACTCACATTATATTTATTAGAAATAAAAAAGCCTAAAACTAATCCTATGATGAAACCAATAGAGACCCCTTTATCATGAGCTTTGTATGTAAACATAGCCAATATAAATGCACCTGTAGCTGGACCAGCAAAATATGAAATATAGTTACCAACAAGGTCAAGAATTGATTTGATGCTTCCTCCAAATCCCATAATAATAAAACCTGTCATAACAATACCTATAATCATTGTTATAATCATTGTGACTTTTAATGACGATTCCTCATTATCTTTTTTAAAATAAAACTCATAAATATCCTTTGTAAAAACAGTTGTCATACTGTTTAATATAGAGTCAATACTAGACATCGCTGCTGCAAATACACCAGCAATAATAATTCCAATTGCCCCTACTGGAAGTTCATTCAAAATAAAAGTAATCATTATTTCATTTGTAGTTTCAAATGCTCTTCCCTTATAATAAACAAATAAAATCACTCCTACTAATAACATAAAATAGTAAGCTAAATTCATAACAAATGCACTAACTACAAAAGAATTTTTGGCACCTTTTAAAGATTTAGATGTCAAAACTCTTTGAACTTGAGATTGGTCAAAGCAGAAATATCTTATCCACATTACAGTTCCACCAAGCAGAGTAGCCCAAAAAGTATTTGTAATTGAAATATCCATACTAAAATCAAATGTATTTAATTTACCGCTCTGTTGTGCAATTTGCAATGTATCAAAAAAACCGAGATTCATTCCTTTTAGTGCTGTTATAATTACTATAAATACAGCACTTATTACTACTACCATTTGAATACTATCAGTCCATATAACTGCTTTAATTCCCCCTAGTAGTGTATATATAATTGCTACACATACAACTATTGGAACCAAAATATAAAGTGACCAACCAGTGATTATCTGAATAATAAGTACTGGTATATACACCATAGAACTTGCTTGAATCAATGAATTGATAAAAAATTGAATAATAGTTAATCCTCTTGAATAATTGCCTAAACGAAGTCCCATATATTCATATACAGATGTTATTTTTAATCTATAAATAACTGGGGTGGTAATGCTCAGTGCAAAAAATATTGCTAAAGGGACTGTAATGTTAACCATCACTGGATACATTCCATCCATATATGCCCATCCAGGACCCCCTATAAATCCATTAGCACTAATCATAGTAGCAGCAACTGACAAAGCGATTGGAATCCATGGCATTGACCTACCTGCTAAGAAATAATCTTCTTGATTTTTATTATCTTTTCCTGAATAATAACCAATAACCAACATTAACAGCAAATATCCTACTATAATACACACATCGATTACTGAAATCATAAGCCACCCCTTTCTAACTAACAAAATAGTTCTTAGAATTCTATTCTTTCTTGTTTAATGTTTCTGGTAAGAACAGCCATACAATAGCACCTGCTACAAATACTGCTGTTGATATATAAAAAATAGTTGTCATACCTAAAGCACCTGAAGCTGTACCAGCTATTGCAGGGATTGCAAATGTAGATATAATTCTTCCTCCATTGAATGACATTCCCGAGGACAATGAACGATATTTACTTGGGAATAATTCTGTATAGTATGCTCCCCATGCTCCAGAATATCCAACAGCAATACCTAATAATACTGATATCATATAAAATGCTGTTGTATTATTTCCTCCTAGTTTTGTATATATAAAGACAAATACTGCCGCTAATGCCATACCTATAAAAGGTACTTTTCTTCCAAATTTATCTGCTATTGAACCCCAGAATAAATATCCTACTAACTGCCCAATTCCTTGTAAACTATATATAGAACCTGCTACTGCTGCTGTCATTCCCATTCCTGTTACCAAATATGTAGTTGCATTGTTTGAAAATGCTGAGTATGCTGTAAAATTAGCACCTGATAAAATAATTGTTCCTAATCCAATCCACAAATATTTCCCCTTATACATACTTACATAGCTAATTTTTTCACCTGTTTCTTTTCCTTTTTTAACCAATTCTTTTGTATACTCTGAATCATCTGGTACAAAGAAAAATGCTAAAATAGCTCCAATTATAGGCGGTATAATCGCAGTATACATTAATATTTGCCAATTTGCATCACCTAAAAATCCATACACTTTCCCGCCAAAAATCATGGCTAGCGAAAATAAAGCAGTTAATACAGCAGCTAACTTACCACGATATTTACTTGGAAACATATCCGCAACTAGAGGCATCGCTGTTCCAAATACACCACCCAATACTACCCCTGTACATAAACGTGCAATTTTCCACAATATAATATTTGTAGGAGATAACATTGGAATAAAAGTTGTTAACCCAATTAATAAAGCTACACTAATTAAAGTTTTCTTTTTACCAAGCTTTGTAGAAATCACTCCAAAAATGAATGTACCTGGAATTGTACCAAAGGACATGACAGCAAATATTTCTTCTGTCTGTTTTAATGAAAAACCAAACCCGCCTTCTGCCAAAGTATAAATCATTGTTGGTTTAATAAAAGTACCTACCATAAAATTATAGCAATAAAAAAAGTATATTAATGCAATGGAAAAAAATGCAATTCCCCTTTTTAGATTTGAATAATCTTTTCCTAGTATAATATCATTTTCTATCATATCTGTTGTTTTCATATTGTTCATAATTACCCCTCCCTTACTGTTAAGCATACTATCCCTAAAGCTTTCAATTTTTACTTTTCATACATAATTCTTATTTAAGTTTTATATACATTTCTTGTTTAAATTCTATACATATTTCTTGTTCAATCTTTATAACAAGAATATTTACTTATATAATTTCTAAAGATGTTTATACTATAAACCCATTTACTCTTCTACACCCATATACATCTGCTTCAAAACATCCATACCATCAAAAGTCATCCATTCTTCCTTTACCTTACCTTGTAGTACATGATAATGATTAATTCCCATTACCTCTACATGCTTTCCAGAAGGTTGTCCAAAAAATCCAATGCCTTCATTTATTCCACGTAATCTCCATCTCACAGATACATCATACCCTTCATTTTTTTCCTTTTGATTACAAGTTACTCTTTCTACTTCATAACTTCCATTTGGAATTGAAGCAAGTAAACTTACAATCATTCCTTGAATCTCATCATACCCATTTAAATCTTTATCACATATGAAATGTACTACTGCATTATCGTGATAATATTTTTTAACTTCATTTATATATTTATAATTGTAAATACGACTTGTCATCTCAAGCATCATTTCACCAACAGAATCATCTTTAGCTTGATACTTTGCTGGCATAAATTGGCCATCCATAGACTCACAAATACCATAGGTTGATTGTAAGCTCAATACTTTAGATGCACTTGCCTTTGCCATATTTTTTGCCACTTCTTGAGGATTTAACCCTAACTGAGTAACAATCCATAGATTATCTCTAACTAGCCATTCTTCATGGATTCTATTATTCGTTGTAGCACAATCAATTACAGTTCTAAAATTTATCTTCTTTCCAGTTGCTGGAGCAAAATTACTATCACCTAAATTAGTTGCTGTAGACAAAACACGATGAGAAGACAAAAAACCATCAGCACCAAAATTAGACCATATTACATTTTGACCAATCAGCCTTCTATCTGGAAATGCATGTAGAGTTTGAAGAGTATTCGAGATAACATCTTTTATACCAACTAAATTAGAAGAACCACAGTGCATTGTCACATTATTGTGATATGTATCATAAATAACTCCAATACCTTTTTCTTCCCAAATATTATGTGTAATTTTCATAATATAGTCTACAAAGTCTCTATACTTGGAATCAAATCCAGGTAATTTCTGCTCCCTTTTTGTTTGATTTGAAAAATCATTATAATCCATTACTCCAACAGGTGTTACTTCTAGCGAATCTCCATAGTAAATTTTTGTAGACTCCATATTTGCTTCTCCCTTCAATGTAATTTCTTCAGCTTTTTCAATAGTATTATTCTCATTGATTTTACCTGTATTAGCTTTATTTACTTCAACATTACTTAATTTAAGCTCACTTATATCAACTTCTTTTGCTTTTACTTTCTCTTTATCTTTTTCTCTTACATCATTTTTATCAATATATTTCAATTTGCATCTCATTCCTTTCTTGAATACGTATTCACAATTAATTATTAAAAATTAAGCATTAAAAATACTTTTAGTTCTTCCAAGAATATCAAGACCTTGTTGTTTTAGCCAGTAAGGAATATCAATTAACACCCAATTTTCTTTAAGTTTATCTCCCTTGCGATAGTAAACGTCAACAACTTGCATATCTGCCTTAACCTCTCCACCTGGCAATCCTAAAAATCCTCCACATGGGATATTGCTTAAGTTAGGCCATCCAAAGAAACAAGCAAAATTTCCTTCTGCAAATCTACATACATGTCCATTAAAAGTCTTTCCTTTTAAATTATTTCTAAATGGCAATTGATGCTGTTCTTGATATCTAGGTATAGTATAAGAAGCTCCAATCCCCCCTGGTCCATACCAAATCATATCTTTAGCCCATGATTTTTCAAGTATCTCTGGTGGACATCCCATAGAACCACTGTCATTTAATTCAGATAAATCATCTACCATTTTATTGACTAATGCTAAAGTCTTAACCCCATCTACTTCGTCTGCATCTTCAAAAAGTAGTCCATTGTGGTCAATTGGTCCTGGATATACAAAATATGAACCTGTTTGTGGTGGCAATGGATTGACACCTGCCTGAATCATAAATCCAATTATATCTACAAATAATCCAGTCTTGGAAATTTTACCATCTTGCACACAGTTAAATTCTGCGTATCTTAAGCTAATCATCTTGCGAGTATGCTTAATACCAAGCCAGTCATTATCAAAAAGCCCCATAAAATGACCCATACTCATTACCCACTCACTGTTATCAATTTCATTAGTACCTGCAATAAAGATATCTTGTCGTCTTTGCATATTACTCAATGAATTTTTTAAAGGCTTCCAAAATGTATCTGCTACATTTTCAACTCCTCTTTGTTCACGAAATGGATATACGCCTCTCCAGTCATAGTCTGACCTCATGTACTGTTTTAAAATTTTTTTAATTTCATCTCCATCGGCGTTTTCTAATGCTTCAAAGTAATTTCTTACAACTCTTTTTGATTCTTGATATTTTCCCATTATTATATCCTCCCAAATTTATAAAGTATAATCTAACTTTATTGACTCTTGATTGCATACGTTTTCTCTTTTATAGCTTTTTTATTTGTTTTTAGGCTATTTTATGAATACATATGCATTTTTCTAAATATTAACATATATCTAAAAAATTGTAAAGAAAATGTTATCATAAAAATGTAAATTGTAATTTATGTCTACTCAAATTTATAGGGCTTTTATCCTTGCTAATAAAAATAATCTTTACCTCCCATATTTATTGAAATACTTGCACCAATAAATGGCTATAAAAAATTAAAGGTGACAGTCTTTTTAAAGCTGTCACCTTTTTGATTTAGTCAATCTAATATGTTTTTATTTGTATTCTGGTGTTTATTTTTTAATATTTATTTGTTGATTTATTGAATTTCTAATTCTACTTTTTATCAACGCATTTTTTTTCTTCACATTTCATTTCTTCTTTAGTATGATTTTTTTGAACAGATTCTATTTGTTCATCAGTTGCTGTTTTAGATTCATCAATTTTTTCATATTCTTTTATATTATTTTTCTCAGCATCTTCTTTATTTTCAGACATTATTTTTTCATCTACATTTTGATTTTCAAATCTTCCATATTTCTGATATTCATTGTTTTCTTGATAATTTTTAGCATCAAATTCTTCATTGTCTTTAGATTCTCTGTAACTTCTTTCATGACCACTTGGGGCAAATCCTTCATGACTTCTACACTCTCTATGCTCATGACTTCCTTCATGACCTCTATATTCTCCTCTTTCGTACCCTCTTGGGGCAAATCCCTCATGACCTCTATACTCTCTATTGCCATGATTTCCTTCATATCCTCTTGACCCAAATCCTTCTTGACGCATCATTTCAAATCTTTTACATCCTTCACATGTATGATTCCATGGATGTCTATGAGGACCTCCATATCCCATTTGACCATGATGTTGCGAATATTTATTATGTTCTCCATAATGTTCTTGGTGTTTATGATGTCCTCTCATTTCAAAATCTTCAAATCCTCTAAATCCTTCTCTTTTATCTTTGTAATAATTCATATTAACTCCTCCTAATTAACTCGATTTTTTCTATTAATTTATTTTCTTAGTTTTTATTAAGGTACCTTATTTATTTTTAATTATAAAGGTACCTTATGATTTTGTCAATACTATTTTTAAGGTACCTTTACATTTTTTTAATTTCTTTTAAACCTGAAAATTATGGCATGAAAAAGCTGTATAGGAAAACACATATTTATTACCATGTATAATTTTTTATTAAATTGCTTAAATTTATTAAACTGTTTCCTACACTTTAATTTATCAAATAATTACTTTTAAAAAAAGTGAACCATTTATAGTAAAATTTTATCTAATGAGTGTAAGGCAAAAAAGTAGTGCTACTTCATATAAATGTAGATTTATCCAATTATTTCCTAAACTTCAAATAAAAAATAATTATTTTTAAAAAAGTGAACCATTTATAGTAAAATTTTATCTAATGAGTATAAAGTAAAAAAGTAGCGCTACGATTTGCATAGAAAGGTAGGAATACAATTGGATAAAACTACATTTATTAATAATATTCTTGAGTCAGAACAGACTTTGTATCGCGTATCTAAGTCTATTTTAGGAAACGACCAAGATTGTGAGGATGCTGTTAACAATGCTATTTTAAAAGCATATGAAAAACTAGACTCACTGAAAGAACAACAATATTTTAAAACTTGGTTGATTAGAATAGTCATAAATGAATGTAATTCATTAAGGCGTAAACAGTTTAATATTCTACCATTTGAAGAAATTCTCAATAACAAAAAAGTAGAAGAAAAAGATGATTACAGTGATTTATATATTGCTATTCAAGGTTTATCTAAAAAAATTAAGATTCCAATAGTTCTTTATTATATCGAGGGATATTCAATAGATGAGATTAAAGAAATATTAGATATACCTCAAGGAACTGTAAAAAGCAGATTATCAAGAGGTAGAAAATTATTAAAAACTAAATTAGAAGATATGGAGGTAAAGTATGAACAAAGACAAGTTAAATAATTCATTCCCGAAAGCTCCAGAAAGCTTTCATAATAGATTAAATAAAACATTAAATAGTCTACCAGAAAGAGAGGAAAATTATAACATGATTAATAATAAAACACATAAATCACCATTTAAATTCTCATTCAAAAAGAGCTTAGTCGCAACTTTGGCTGTTACTCTACTGTTAAGTACAACAGCTCTTGCAGTAGGAGAAATATCTAGTCTATTTTCAAGTACAAGTAATAAGGCTACCTATACATCTGTCCCAACTACAGAACAAGTAAAAAAAGACTTTAAATTTTCTCCTAATATAGTTTCTGAATTTAGTAATGGATATAAATTTAAAGGAGGATATATTGAAAAGGAAAAAGGACTTGATAAACAAGGTAATATTTTAGGAGAATTAAAATCACTTGATATCGAGTATGAAAATGGTAGTGATGTAATATCTCTTAAGACAGCAAATAATATACTTGGAGAAAATTCTGAAAACGTAAAAGTTGTAGATACGTACAAAGATATAAATATTTCTTATGAGGAGTTCAAGCAAAAATATGTACCAGAAGGTTATAAAATGACAGAACAGGATAAACTTGATGAAAAATCAGGTAAATATTCATTTAATACAGGGTCAGATAAAGTGGAAGTTAATGAATATAAATATTTAAGCTGGAAACAAAATGGAGTTTATTACTCATTTATAGTTGAAGACTCAGGTTTATCTATGAATGATTTAGTAGAGATGGCTCATGAAGTAATAGATACAAAATAAAGATAAGTAATATAAAACATAGCTAACGATTGAATTATTTATGAGTCTATTATTTGTGACTTTAATTTATTTATTAGTAAACATAACCATCTCTTTTATATTAATATTTTTTTTAGAATTTATATATCAGATTCTAGCTATTTAACTGCTATACAAATTCTAGTTAAATAATACTACTAAAAAGCCCTTAAAAACCATGTATTTTGGATTTTAAGGGCTTTAACTTTATCATAAAATACTCATCTAAATATTCATTACAAATACATAATAAATATATAATAAATATATAATAAGCTAAAAAAATTATATAAGAATTAAAATTTCATTGTTTTAATATTACTTCAACATTATTTTAATATTGTTTTAATGTTGTTTTAATATCGTTTTAGTATTACTTTAATCTTACTTTAATATGTTTTAATAAAGAACTTATCTCGTCTAAATAATATATGTTTAGCACATAAAGAGCTCTTGTACAACAAGTGTAAAGGAGCAACCTTTCATCTTCATTATTATAATTTTTATTGCTTGCATTATATATAATAACCGCATCAAATTCAAGCCCTTTAGATAGATATGAAGGCATTATTAACACACTGTTTATATACTCGTCATCATCTTTTGTTATACATTGTACATCAACATCATTCTCTTTTAAAAACTCGTATACTTCTCTAGTTTCACGAACTGTCTTTGTTATGATACCAATAGATTTATAATTTTTCTGTTTATAATCTTTTATATAGTCATATTTGCAGAATTAAAGAGTTTATAAAATATTTCATATTGTAATGGAGTGTAATCCTGTACTTCATCTATGATTACATATTTTTATAGTAGAAAGATAAATAGTTTCTAATCTTCATTAATATCCTTTTCGCTATACTTTTCATCCTTAGATACATTCTGTTCATCAAATCTCTTATTCTTAAAAAACTCTGGATGTTGTTTTACTATCTGTTCAAAAAATCCCGGATGCTGTTTCGTCATTTGTTCAAAAAATTCTTCTCTATTAAAAAATTCTTCTCTATTAAAAAATTCTTGAAATGCTTCCATACGTGGATTGTAAAATTCTTTTTCTTCTTGAGAACTTGGATGTGGTTCCTCATGTGGATTTGGATGTGAATCCATATGTCCCATTCCAAAACCTTCTCTTCCATTAAAACCTAAGCGTTGACCAGGATGTGGTCTTGAGTGTGGTCCCATATGCGACCCATCAAAATTAATATTATCATCATTTTTTATAGTTCTCTCCAACTCATTAGTAATCTTAATAAGAATATCACTTAGAATGCTTTTTTCTTCTTTTTCTAAAATATCGAATATTTTATTAGTTGGGTCTTCTTCCTGCTCAATTTTATTAATTTCATCCATACCTTTTGATGTTAGTCTTACTACCATTACTCTACGGTCTTTTTCTGAAGGGGTACGAGTAATAAATCCTTGATTTTCTAGTTTTGAAAGCAATTCACCTAAAGATTGAGGTCTCATATCAAGCAAATATGATAGTTCTTTTTGAGTAATTTCTGGCTTTATTTTTAGCATAGATAATACTCTTCCTTGACCTCTATGCGTTCCTCTAAAAAAACCATGTGATTTATGATTTTGAAGGTGAAATTTATGTAGTAATGATTGTACTTTAAAAAATTGCTCTAATAAATTTTCATCTTGAGTTTCATTCATGATTTTTACCTCCTAAATTAATTATTAATTTTGTAATCATGCACTTTACTAATTATATAATTTTTTTCAAATAGGTCCTTTAAAAAGGTACCTTACTTGTATTGAGTATAAGAGCAAGCCTTAGATTTGTCAAATATTTTAACACTTTATTACTCTTTTTATGCATCATAATAAAATCCTTGTATTATATCTTTAAATAAATAATTAAGTTTAATTTTTCAAACTAAAAAATCCAATATCTATACTAATAAAACTCTATCCCTTATTAAAGTTACTAAGTAAATTATCTATTTTATTTTCTTATTTATTAGTACTATATTCTACTTATTAGGACTATCTTCTAAGTCCACTACAACTATACATAAACATATTCAATTAATTCTATATAATTTAATTAATTTTAACTGTACTATATTTTAAACTTTTACTAATATTATGCCCCAATTATACTCTACTCATATTTCTTATGTTTAAGCTTTTCTCTCAGGCATTTTGTAGCCTTCTAAAGCTTTATTAATATAATCATTAAAAGGTTTCATAAGTAAGAATTTATCAGTAACCACTTTACAAAATTCATATAAATTGTCTAAGTCACTATCCTGTAAGTGATATTCAATATACCAGCTTTTGTGTTTTAAATACTCTCCTTTAGTAAAATCTTTTGGATATCCTCTTGGAATATTTTTTAGTTTTTCGCCATCTAAAGTAAAATTCTCTGAAAATTTGTGATTATACAAAATAGATTCTAATTCATCTGAATGTTTAAGTATATAATCCCTCACTCTTGTTGTTGCATCTGAAAGCTGTGGTGTAAAAAGTCCTGCTCCTAAAAATATATTTTGTGGAGAAATATCTATGTAATACCCTACTGGGATTGGTACTCGTCCAGCATATGAAATATGTGCTCTAAATGATGGGTTATAAGGTGATTTATCATTACTAAAACGAGTATCTCTGTTCAACCTAAATATTAAATCTTTTGCATTTAGATGTGCAATAGATTTATCTTCATAAGCTAAAGCATTGATTATATCTTGTACCAACTGTTCAAATTGTAATGTAGCTTCCTTTTTCCATTCTTTATTTTCCATCATCCACTCTCTTGAATTATTTTTTTTCAATGCATTTAAAAACTCTAATATACAATTTGTTTTCATAATTTTCTCTCCCTTTTATATTAATTTTATTAATATTTTTAAAAATTATTTAAATACTTGATTGATACTCAAATACCATATAGCTATTTTAAAATACTCATTAATTTATTTTTAAAATTACATATCTAAATAGCTTCTAATATCCATACTTAATACTTATTAAAGTTTTTCATCATATTTCAAAAACTTTTTAAGTATTTATAAATTTTTAATTATTGAGTAGCAGTCTGACTGTAAAAAATCTGTTAGAAATTTTTTTAATTTTTCACTAGAATAATATGATGGAAGTCTTGAAAATACTGTTGAAAAATTTTCAGCTTCTTCCATAGCAGATTTAAATTTAAATATAGTATTATCATCATCTTTTTCTAGACTAGAATACTCCAAATTTTTAGGATTTATACGGTGATTAACTATTGCATAATTAATACGCTTCTTGCACTGACATACCCCTTTTCCACTTAATCCACAATACTCATCTAAAAATGAGGCCATTTTCTTCCTAGTTCGTGATAGCCTCTGTCTATATGCTTCAGAAGATATCTCCAAAATATCACCAGCAACTTTACTATTTAGCTTAAACATTGTACCTAGAATAAAAATGCATCTACTCTCTACATCCAAGCATTGTAACATTACATTTGTACATGAATATTTTAGTTCTTCTTCAATAATAGAAGTTTCAACATTTTGAGATAAATCAGGTATATCTTTTGATTTACCATTTTTGATATCAGCTCCATAATATTCAAAACTTAAATGCTGTTTAGAAAACATACTTTTTTTATAATTTTGTAAATGATTGTATACTATTCTAAATACCCATGTAGAAAAAGAACTTTCTTTTCTAAATGTAGATAGATGAGTAATTACACGTATCATAATTTCTTGACTGGCATCCTCTGCATCCTGTACAGTACCTAACATTCTTAAAGATAAATTAAATACTAAATCCTGTACATCCAATAACAAAATTTCAAGAGATTTTTTGTCTCCTAAAATAGCTCTGTCTATCAAATTTTCTATTTCATCTTTTTTTACATTATTTTGTGTATTTTCACTCATAATTTCACCCCCTATTAAATTAGACAACTTAAAAAGTACTTTGTGACATAAAATTTTTATTTTCAGTATATTATTACAAAATAAAAATACCCAATCAACCTAAATAGTCCAATTGGGTATAAATCCTCTAAAAAATCATTTTGTATTTAAATAATCATTTTTATATTTGAATAATTATCTTTGTATTTGAATTTTTATCTAACTCTAATCTTTATCTAATTCTAATATTTATCAAGCTCTAATCTTTATCTAACTCCAACTTTTATTTAACTCCAACCTTTATTTAACTTTAGCTATTAGAGAAATTGTATTAAAATACTTACCATCTTCTACTTCCATCATTTTTTTATCATTTTTTGCATAAGAATTCTCGCAATTTAACCAATCTTGCCATGCTTCTTCATGACAACTTAAAGCTTCACATTTCTCTAAAATCACAGACTCGGATTCTGACCAAAGTTCATTCCACCATTTAAGAGAATGAAAATTCATATTATCTTGCCAAAATGGAATAAGTTCATCAGGTATACAATTTACAAAATCTTGTTTTAATCCTGGCATTGCCATTGCAATTATTCCGCCCTCTTTTACAAGAGGCGATATATGATTTTCTAAAAAACCTTCTTTGTTTCCAAAGTAGTGATAAGAGTGAACACTTATTACTGCATCAAAGAAACCTTCTGCGTAAGGTAATTCATGTGCCTCTGCTTGTATTGGAAATATTTTATTATCTAAGTTAAAGTCCTTAAATCTTTCATAATTCTCAGTTGGTTCTATCCACAAATCTGTTGCAAATACAGTTGCATCAAATTCATTTGCTAAAAATATAGAAGATATACCTCTTCCACATCCCAAATCTAAAATACGCATTCCCTTTTCTAATTTTATCTTATTTGTCATTTCCTCTAGTATTTTTATACAATTAGGCCCCATCATGTTTTTCATGAGGAACTCTTTGTCATATTTATTACTTTTCGTAAATATCATTCTATCTTTCCTTTCCTTATAAATTATTATTTATTTAAATTGTTCCTATTTTAATGTATATACTAACTAATCTATTTAATTTAGCGGATATTTGACACTTTACCTTTTATTATACCATTTATTCTCATAAATATAATAATTCTATTATTTTAAAATAAATATTTATAATAATTTAAAATAAATACTTATAAAATATAGTTTATCATAATAATACTATAAAAAAACATCGAAAAATAAGTATTCTAGAGAGGAATAGTAAAAATAGCTTTGATATATGTTAGTTATAAAATATGAACAAATAAAGAATCAAATAGACATGAACTTTAGAATAACTAAAAGAATCTAACTTCAAGACAATTTTTTAAATTCTCCATAGAGCATTACGATACTACATTATAAAGCTAATTAAGATACTATTCTAAAAACAATAAAATAAGCAGTCAGTAAACATAAATTTTTACTGACTGCTTATTTTTGTTTAATATCTATTATAAATCTTCTAAATAATACTTTCCTTGCAAGAATTCTGATTCTAGACCTAGATTTTTGAAATAATTAACTAAAGACATACATGCAAATTTTTCTGTAGAATAATGAGTAGCACCTATAACATTAATTAAATTCTCTTTTGCAATTTTATGAAATTCTAATGCTGGTTCAAAATGTTTTAAAGGCTTGGTAAATCCAGTAATATATAAATTTATGCCAAGCTCAGCAACTTCACTTGCTACAAATGGATAACTTCCTCCACCTGCTGCAATAGCTACTAAACCATCTTTTAAAACAGAGTCTCCATAATCATATAGTTTCGCATCATGTCCAACTGTTTTTTTAACAAGTTCCTTAATCTCTTCTAGTGACTTTAATGATGTCTTACATATAAGATAGTGGAATATCATGAAATGGAAAATCTTCATCTGATGCTATATATCCCATTGCATGGTGTGAAAAAAGTAAGATATCTCTTTCATCTTTATCTATGATTTGCTGAACTATTTCTTTATCTGGAAAAGTAGCTGTATATACTTTATTAATGTCTTGAGCATTATCTAATACTAATCCTATGTATTTTTTCTTAAATTCTGGAGTAATAAAATCATTTTCAAAATTCATAAAACTCCAATCATCATCAATATTTTTAATATCAAATTCTATGTCTAGCTTTTTATAAAGTTCTTTTGCTTTAATACTAATCACTCCTTTATAATAATATTTAACTGATACATATTTATACAAGAGTTCTATAATATGCTTATACTTTAAAAGTCAACTATATCTCAAAATACTGTGAGTATTAACTCATTTTAAAGTATAGTTTATTTTTCTAGTATACGTTTTATCTCAATACTCTTGCCTATAAATATCCGTTTATTTTAATATACTTTATTAACCCTGTCAAATACTATTATTTTATATGAGCTATTCTCAATTTATTTATTATTCTAATTATATTTACTTATTATCTTAATTCTTATTGACTTACTATCTTATAGTTACTCTCATTTATTATCCTAATCCTGTTAATCATTAAGCTCCTAACTACCTAAACTTTTTTTAAATTTTTAGGAGGCTTTTTTTTAACTTCAATAATCTTTAAAATATCATCAAGCTCTTTCTCATTCTCCACTCTATAATTTATCCATCCTCCACTTCCACAAGGGTATCGCTTATCCCAAAATTCATTTGTCTTTGGCAATAAGTTATCCAGTATATCTAATAGCTTATCTACATCATTACTTCCAATTTGAATAGTTACTGTAAAGCAATCTTTCTCAAAAAACACATAAAATAGATGCATTGTTTTATGTGAATACTTATATCCCCAGCCATAATTATTTCCAAAAGGAAATCTTAATTCTTTACGTAAATCATATTTTTTATCTAATAAATTCTCAAGATACAAAATAAGGTTAAAATGATTTTTGCCCACATACTCAGAAATCTCTTTTTCTGATGGCATGACACTTTTATTCAACATTCTTTCATACAATTTTAATCACCACTTTTGATTTATTTTTAATCTGAAAATACTAGTATCAAAATTATTCACTTTTTTTACATTCCTCCACAAATTCAATTGGATGTTGAATAATCTTAGAAACTTCTTCTACAGAATACCCTTCATCTAAATATCTTCTAGCTATAACTTCCATAGATTCTCCTACCTCGATAATATGTTTATCAGGGTCATAAATACGCACTACCCTCTGTTGCCATTCATATTTTAGTGGTTGATGAACATACTCTACATCTTTATATGATTTAAGTTTTTCAATAAATTTATCAAAATCATCAGCTTCAAAATAAAGTTCCATATTGTGTGACTTTTGCACAACTGTATCGGGATTTAGCCCTGTTAACCATGCAAAATCCTCTTGTATTGCAAATCCCCCACTAAAAGTTACATTTCTACCTAAATCTAACACAACTTTTTGGTCAAACAATTCTCCATAAAACTTTTTTGACACTTCTACATTATTTACTGCCAATAATGAACATTGATATTTCATAAATGTACCCCCTAATTTCTATTATTATTTTATTATATCAATTTAAACTTGAAAGCTATATGTCATATTTACAAAAATTATTTGATTATGTATTTTACACAACTACAATCTCCATACAAAAAGCTACCCTAAATATAGTTATTTAATTGATAACTAAAGGTAGCTTTTTATATTGAATTAATAGAATTGTCCATCATTAATTTACACTCATGTTTAATTTTATTTTGGTTCATATTACAAACCATTTATAATTTTCAAAGTCAAATATACTATATATCATAAATATACTGTATATGATTTAGGTTTATATTATACAAGCTCGAAAAATTTCTAAAAATAAGTTTTCATATTTTTAGGTATCATGTTTTATTTTACAAATAGCTACTATTTTTCTTTAATCTTCTTTTCTTATTTTTCTTTAATACTTCTTAACCACGCTTCAATAAAAAGTATATCCTCTTCACTTATATTATCATCTGCATGCAGTGATAATAATAAACTTTTTATAGAGGAATCGTGAATATTACTAAAAAACTCTCTTGTTTCAAAATTCAAGTAATCTTTTTCAGCAATTAAAATCTCATACTGTGTATGTTTATTTATCTTTTTAGAATTTAAAAATCCTTTAACTACTAATCTAGATAAAACAGTTAAAGTTGTCGTTTGCTTCCATTGATATTTTTGCTCCATAGCTAAAATAATATCTTTTGATGTTATTTTGGAATCTACTTTCCATATAAATTTCATTATCTTAAATTCTGATTGTGGCAGCTTTTTTATCGGCATAATAAACCTTTGCTACTCAGAATATAGACAAGCAATATCCACAGTAAAATTTTCATCAATTTAATTGATATTATATTCATTTAAATTACTGTGATTTTATAAGATTTTCTCAATCTTAAATTCTAAAGTTAGCTATTTGTACATAATAAACATATGTAAATAGTGTCAAAATTACTTTATATTGCTTAGTTTTATGAAATGTCTTGTACTCAGCTATATACTTCTGGATACTTGTCTCAGTAGCTCTCCCTTCTCTTAAATTTTTCTTTCTAATTTTAAGCATTTATATTTTAGTAATCTTACTTCTTTTAATTTTGACTTATTGCTTCTCTAGCTTTTAAAAAAATAATCTATCATTTACGATTTTAAATATTATAATCTCAATCTTAATTTGTAATTTTAAATATTGCAACATCAGTTTTAATTTACGATTTTAAATACTGTAATCTCAATC
Source organism: Clostridioides sp. ZZV15-6597 (assembly GCF_020657815.1). Lineage (NCBI taxonomy): Bacteria > Bacillati > Bacillota > Clostridia > Peptostreptococcales > Peptostreptococcaceae > Clostridioides > Clostridioides sp. ZZV15-6597. The sequence goes on from NZ_JAGWCT010000026.1 coordinate 45,992, forward strand.
TTAATTTACGATTTTAAATATTGTAATCTCAGTCTTAATAATTACACTTTATACAATTAAATTTTGCTAGTTTATTGAATATTCGTTTGTATCTTTTATAATCCAAACCTTTTCCTCAACAGTTCTTTATAGCTCTAATTTAATTCAACATATCTAGACATCTACACTTTATATAACTATTGAAGATGATGGAAAAGGTATGAGTAAAGATAAAATTAGTTATTTGTTGAAGAATCAATATAATTT
>NZ_JAGWCT010000027.1:0-46005 GCF_020657815.1 Clostridioides sp. ZZV15-6597
AAATATATATGTATAAGTTTATTCTGCTTGAGTAGAATAGATTTGTCAAGATTAATTTAATTGTTATATTATCTTTTGTTAAAAATTAATCTAAATTAAAATATATAAATAGAATATTTTATACAATATATCATAAAAGGAGAATTTAATGAAAGCAGAAGAAACGAGCATATACCCAATTATTAAAAATAACTTAAATCAAGTATCCATTGTCGAATATAAAAAAGGGCAAAGATTTGTAGCGTCAGATGAAGATTTACAAGAAGTCTTTTTTATAATAGAGGGAGTTGCATTAGTAGAATGCTCTACTAGAGGAGGAAACAAATTTCTTGTTGATATTGTACCAGAAAATGAATTTATAGGTAAAATTAGTTATATATATGAACATAATTTGAAATGTGATATCTTTGCGAAAACTAATATAAAATTATTCCGATTTAAAAAAGATGTCTTTGATGACCTATACCTTAAAAGAGATTTTATTGAATTATTTCACAGTAAATGTACAAGAAGAATATATGAGTTGTACAAGACTAGAATGGTAAGAGAATTATTTTCTTGTACAGAAGTCATTGCATATTGTATATTAAAAAAACAAGAGAATAGTACATGTAAAGCAAAGTATATTCGTAATTTTAGTGAAATTTATTCAATCAGTAGAAAGAGTAGATACCACTCCCTATTGAATTTAATTGAAAAGGGTATAATTAAAAAAATAGATAGTACATATGAAGTTTTGAATTATGATAAATTATATAGATTAGCCTTTGAAGTAAAGGAATTTTTAGAAGATAAATAGTTATAAATATTATTGCTATTTCACTTAAATATAATATAATAATTTCTATAAAAAATAAAAAATAGCTTCACTGAAAACCAGAAATAATTTAGCTGTTTTCAGTGAGACTATTTTAAAGTATTATATACTACTAAAATATACTATTGTTATTAATCAATTTCTTTAACTATGTTAATAGCCCATTTTTTAGATAATGCTCTAGGTACACCAAATATAAATTTTACAACTTCTTCACTGTAAGTGAGTAGAACAAGGATAAATATAGGTGCCCCTTTAAATGCTGCTATAAAAGTTAAAGGAAGTGAAGCTAACCACATACATCCTAATTCTAAAAATAGAGCATATTTAGTATCTCCACCACTTCTCAAAATACCAATTATAATTAATGTATTAAATGATTTTAGAGCCATTAGTATACCCATTATAAAAAATATTTTAGTTATATCAGAAGACAAGCTATCAGAAACACTGAACATCTTTAATAATAATGGGATATTTAAAATTAAAATAATTCCAAGTATTAAACCAGCTAAAAACACTAGTATAGAAAATTTCTTAGCATATTCAATGGCTCTTTTGATATGGTCAGCACCAAGTTCATTACCAAGCATAATAGATGCACCAGATGCAATACATACAGCAGTCATTATAAAGAAGTTACCTGTACTAGTTGCTATTTGACTTGCCGCTATAGCAGATGTACCTGCCCTTGAATAGGCAACAGAATACAGAACAGTTCCAACTGCCCATGCAGAGTCATTTACAAATATAGGGAAACTCTTTGATGAAAAAGATTTGATAAAAATCTTATCAATAGCCTTTAGATTTTTCAAACTAAATTTTAATATATAGTCTTTTTTATAAAAATAGACATAAGTAAGCATTAAAATTAATTCGCATATTCTTGCAATTACAGTTGCTAAAGCAGCTCCTTTTACGCCTAATGCAGGAAGCCCTAAATTACCAAATATAAATCCATAATTTAAAATAACATTTGTTACAAGAGCAAATGCACTGCAAATCATACCTAACTTAGGATTCCTAACACCTCTAGAACCAGTACTAAACACTGTACTTATAGCTATCAATGGATAACTAAATACTGCAATGCTAAAATACTCTATACAAAGTCTTACAACCTCTGAATCATAAGAAAATATGTGTATTATTGGTTTTGGCGTTAGTAGAGCAGGGATAACAAATACAAAACTTAAAGCTAGTGCTAATATACAGGTAAGACCTGTAACCTTTTTTATATTACTAATATCTTTCTTTCCATAAAACTGTGAAATAAAAACTCCAGCTCCACCTGTAATACCAGATAGAGACATATTAAAAAGGAAGAAAAATTGGTTTGCAACTCCAACTGAAGCTACAGATACTTCACCTAAACTACTTATCATAACTGTATCTATTACATTTACAGATGTAGAAATTAAGTTTTGTATGATAATAGGTATACATAAAGATAGAAGTATCTTGTAAAACCTTTTATTTTCATCCTTTAAAGAAAACAATGCTTGCAAATAATCCTCTCCTTTTTACATAAACTCTTCCCACTCATCATATAGAGAGGAAAGGTCATTTTCTAAACTGATTTTTTCTTGACTGACTTCTTTAGCTTTCTCAGGATTAGAGTATACTTCTTCTTGACACAATAGCACATCTAATTCTTCAATTTTAAGTTCTAGCTTTTCAATTTCTTTTTCTATACTTTGCCTTTTTATTCTATTTTTCTTTTCTAATTCTCTTTGTTCTCTTTCTTTTCTTTTTTCATCCTTTATTTGAGTCCTTGTTTTTTCTTCTTTCTCTTCAACAATACTCATTTCCTGAACTTGTCTTTTCTTATCAATATAATAATCATAGTTACCTAAATATTCAGTAACTCCGTCTTCATCTAAAACAAGAATCTTATCTACAACAGTATTTAGAAAATATCTATCGTGTGATATTGTAAATATAGTACCATCATAATTAGTTAATGCTTCCTCAAGGACCTCTTTAGAATCAATATCTAGGTGGTTAGTAGGCTCATCTAACAATAAGAAATTTGCATTGGATAGTATAAGTTTAAGTATAGCCACTCTGGCTCTTTCTCCACCACTTAATGTAGAAATTTTCTTGAAAACTTCTTCATCAACAAATAAAAATGCTCCTAACATATTTCTTAAAGTGGTTTGAGTAAGATGATGATTATTTTCCCAAATTTCATCAATTATGGCGTTATCCAAATTAAGAGTTTTTTGTTCCTGATGGAAGTAAGAAACATGGACATTAGTTCCAAACTTAATATTACCATTAAGAGGTTGTAGTTCGTTAGTTATTATTTTAAATAATGTAGACTTACCAATACCATTTGCACCTATAAGAGCAACTTTTTCTCCTCTATATATGTCTAAGTTTAAATCTTTAAAAAGTATTCTTTTTCCATATCCCATAGATACATCTCTAATTTGAAGGACATCATTCCCACTTTGAACAGAGGGAGTAAACTGTATACGAGCTTTTTTTCTATAAGCTTCTGGCTTATCTAAAACATCTACTTTGTCCAATGCTTTTTCTTTGCTTCTCGCACGTTTTAGGTGCTTTTCCCGACCATACGCTTTTAGTCTTTCAATAGATTCTTCTTGTTTTTTTATTTCTTTTTGCTGGTCTTCGAATTTTTTTAGTTCTAGTTCTTTTTCTATTTTAGACAGCTCAACAAATTTAGAATAGTTACCATTATATACTTTAAGTCTTTTATTGTGAATTTCAAAAATTCTATTTACAGCTTGGTCTAAGAAATATCTATCATGAGATATTAGCATAACAGTACCTTTGTATTGTTTTAAAAATACTTCTAGCCATTCTATTGCTTCAGAATCTAAGTGGTTAGTAGGCTCGTCAAGTAATAATAAAGTTGGTTTTTTAAGAAGTAATTTTCCTAAAAGAACCCTAGTTTTTTCACCACCAGAAAGTATACTTATTGGTTTATCCATATCATTGTCACTAAATCCTAATCCTTTTAAAACTCCTTTAGCTTCAGACTTATATCCATATCCATTTAAATCTGAAAATAATTCTAACTTATGTGAATATTCATCCATGATTTTTTCTAAAATTGGAGAGTTTGTTTTTGTGCTTTCCTCAGATATTTTAACTTCCAATTCTCTTAAATAGGATTCCATATCTATCAAATCTTTAAAAACTTCCAACACTTCTTCTAAAATGGTATTATCCGAATAAAAATTGGTATTTTGTTCTAAATATCCGATTTCACAATCTTTAGAAGTGTAAATATCTCCACTATCATAGCCATAAATTCCCGATATTATTTTAAATAAAGTAGTTTTTCCAGTACCATTAATGCCAATTATACCAATTTTATCCCCTTCATTTACTGTAAAACTAATATTTTCCAATATAGAATCTATACCAAAACTTTTATTTAAGTTGTTGCATGACAAAACAATCATAAATTTCTACCTCCTTGAACTATCTAAAATTATAATGTTTTGATATAATATAATCAAGGTTATATGTATTAGTTTTGAAAAAGAAATATTTTATTGTGAATCAAACAAAAAAGAGGACACTTTTAGGAGGTGAAAATGTTGGGAAATAAAAATATATCAATGGCAGTTATAAGAAGGCTCCCAAAATATCATAGATATCTTGGAGACTTATTAGATAGGGATATACAAAGAATATCTTCTAAAGAATTGAGTGATATAATAGGTTTTACTGCTTCTCAAATAAGACAAGATTTAAATAACTTTGGTGGATTTGGACAACAAGGGTATGGTTATAATGTAGAGGCTCTTCATACTGAGATAGGTAAAATACTTGGATTAGACCGACCATATAATGCAGTTCTTGTAGGAGCGGGTAACTTGGGACAAGCTATAGCCAATTATGCAGGATTTAGAAAAGCTGGATTCGAGATAAAAGCTTTGTTTGATGCAAATCCTAGAATGATAGGTTTAAAGATAAGAGAATTTGAAGTGTTAGATTCAGACACTTTAGAAGAGTTTATAAAAAACAATGATATAGATATTGCTGTATTATGTATACCTAAAAATGGAGCACAAGAAGTTATTAATAGAGTTGTAAAAGCTGGAATAAAAGGTGTATGGAATTTTGCACCATTAGATTTAGAAGTTCCGAAAGGTGTTATAGTTGAAAATGTAAACCTAACAGAAAGCTTATTTACTTTATCATATTTGATGAAAGAAGGAAAGTAGACAACTTAAACATATTAATAATAAGTAACTATGAAGAGTATTGAGAAAGTCAGAAGATTTAATATTAAATCATCTGGCTTTTTAAAATATAAAAGCTAAAATTAATATAATATAGAAGTAAACTTAATATAAAGGGAGTGATGTTAGTGGAAGAGTTATGGCAAAAAGCTATTGAATTTCATGGTCATGAATGTCCAGGTCTAGCTATAGGATTTAAAGCGGCACTTGCAGCGAGAAAATATTTGGAATGTAATCAGTCAGGGGATGAAGAGATTGTATGTATTTCTGAAAATGATGCATGTGGAATAGATGGTATACAAGTGGTATTAAGTTGTACGATGGGTAAAGGGAATTTGCTACTTAGAATGACAGGTAAATCAGTATACCATTTTTTTAATAGGGAAAATGGAAAGTCTATAAGAATATATGTGAAATCAAAACCATTTGATATGGATAGAGAAGGGTATAAAAAATACTTATTAGAAAGTGAATTTGAAGATATATTTGAAATTACAGACACAAAATTAAGACTTCCAGAAAAGGCAAGAATATTTAAGTCTCTTAAATGTGAAGTGTGTGGAGAGTTTGCACCTGAGCAATATATAAGAATTCAAGATAGTAAGAAGGTATGCCTTGATTGTTTTAGCAAATACGAAAGATTTTATGAAGAAGGAAAAGAAACATCAAATTAAAAATATTAAGTTTATACATAGCAATGAAAGAGTCACAGCAAAGGATTATATACAATACTATTAAATTTATATAATAGAAATAAATGCTTTATTTTAATTGAGTAAAGTGATGATATTTAAAAATAAATGTTATTTAATTTATGCATAATAAAAAGAGACTGATTAATATTGATAAAATCAAATTAAGCCAGTCTCTTTATGAATAACCAATTATTATTCTGGTTGAGGTGCATCTACAGGACAAGCTCCTGCACAAGAACCACAGTCTATACAAGAACCAGCATCTATAACATATGCGTCGTCTCCAGCTGATATACAGCTAACAGGGCATTCAGCCTCACAAGCACCACAGCTTATACAAGCGTCAGTAATTTTATATGCCATTTTGAAATCCTCCCTTTTATATGTATTGTAATTCAATAACATTATAACAAATATTATTGAATATAACAATTAAATTAATTCTACAATAAAAACTTTATTGTGATATTCTTATTTTAAAGTTTTACAATAAATTTTAATCTGCTTATATTTTTATTTATCTTAGAGAAGTTTACCTTAAAAATAAAATTAAAGTTTAAAAGTTGTGTATGGAGTACATTTAAAAATGTTATACTCTTAAAGAGTACATTTTATTAAGAATTTGTTGATTTAAAGGAGATTTAATATGAAAAATAAGTTAGTTTACATATGTATTATGAGTTTATTGTTGCTTGTAGTGGGGTGTTCTAATAATTCGAATAAAGAAAATAATATTAAAAAAGATTCTAATAATAATCAAAGTCAGGTTGAAGAGCAAAAAAAAGAGCCTGTAATAAAAGATATAACTATAAGTTTTGCTGGTGATGTAACTATGGGAAACTATAAAGGTTCATCATACTATGGTAGTTTCGACCATGAATTTGAAAGACAAGGAAAGGACTATGATTATTTTCTTAAAAATGTAAAACCTATATTTGAAAAAGATGATTTGACAGTAGTTAACTTAGAAGGTCCTCTTACCAATGCATCAAAGGCGAAGGAGAAGAAGTTTGCATTTAAAGGCAAACCAGAATATATAAACATTTTGAAGTCTGGAAGTGTAGAGGCAGTAAGTGTTGCAAATAACCATTCAGAGGATTATTTTGAGGAAGGTATGAAGAATACTAAGTTTATATTGGATGAAAATAAGATAAATTACTTTGGTTTAGGTAAAGATGCAGTAATAGATGTTAATGGAATTAAAGTAGGTTTATTGGGATATAATGGATTGTCAACTGAATACAATGAAAAAAACTTAAAACAAATGGAAGATGAGATTAAAGCCCTAAAAGAGAAGTCAGATGTTGTTATGGTTTATTTTCACTGGGGAATAGAGCTGGAATATTCTCCAGATAAAAAACAAAAAGATTTCGCTCATTATGTGATAGATAAGGGTGCAGACTTAGTTATAGGTTCTCATCCTCATGTAGTTCAAGGTATAGAAAAGTATAAAGATAAGTATATAGCCTATAGTTTAGGAAATTTTTGTTTTGGAGGAAACAAGAATCCTTCTGATACAGACAGTTATATATATCAACAAACTTTTACCTTCTCAGATAATAAACTATCTTCAATTAAAGAGCCAAATATAATACCAACAGCAATAACATCTAGTAGCTCTAGAAATAATTATCAACCAAAAGTATTAGATGGAAGTGAGAAGGATAGGGTTTTAAATAAGCTAGAAAAAATAAGTAAAGATTTGAACAGTTAAAAGTGTAAAAAAAAATAAATATATATATTTATTTTAATAATTTATATTTTGTTTGAAGCTTGGGAAAACGTGGTATCAAATAAGTAGATTTTAATAGTTAAATTGTAGTCAATCACTATAATGCTATTAAATCTACTTTTTTAATATAAAAATATAAGGGGGAATTTGTAATGGCTTGTAACACTTGTAAAATGTGCGAAAGCGCAGACAAGAAATTAGAAAGTTTTGTAGCTTCAAAGGATGTTGAAACAGCATTTCATAGAACTGAAGATCAAAAGGTTAAATGTGGTTTTGGACTTCAAGGAGTCTGTTGTAGACTCTGTTCAAATGGACCATGTAGAGTAACTCCAAAGTCACCAAGAGGTATATGTGGAGCAGATGCAGATACTATAGTAGCAAGAAACTTTTTAAGAGCAGTAGCATCAGGGGCAGCTTGTTATTTACATGTGGTAGAAAATACAGCTAAGAATTTAAAAAATGTTGGAATAACTAAAGGTGTTATTAAGGGAGAAAAAACATTAAATCAATTAGCAGAGATGTTTGGAATAGAAAGTGATGAAAAATACGATAAATGTATAAAAGTAGCTGATAAAGTTATAAATGATTTATATAAATCAAGAGATGACAAGATGGAATTAGTAGAAAAAATAGCTTATGCACCTAGAGTAAAAAAATGGAAAGAGTTAGGTATAATGCCTGGTGGTGCAAAATCAGAAGTGTTTGATGCAATAGTAAAATCATCAACAAATTTAAACAGTGACCCAGTAGACATGTTAGTCAACTGTTTAAATTTAGGAATATCAACAGGGTTATATGGTCTTACTCTAACTAATCTTTTAAATGATGTTATGTTAGGAGAACCAGTTATAAGAATGGCTCCTGTAGGATTTAATGTAATAGACCCAGACTACATAAATATAATGATAACAGGTCATCAACATTCAACATTTGCAAATTTCCAAGACAGATTAAAAGATGAAGATGTTATAAAATTAGCTCAATCTGTTGGGGCAAAAGGATTTAAATTAGTAGGATGTACATGTGTTGGTCAAGATTTACAATTAAGAGGAGAACATTACCAAGAAGTATTTGCTGGTCATGCTGGTAACAACTTTACAAGTGAAGCTGTTTTATCAACTGGAGCAATAGATATAGTTCTTTCTGAATTTAACTGTACTATACCTGGACTTGAGCCAATAGCAGATAAATATAAAGTAAAAATGGTTTGCTTAGATGATGTTGCTAAAAAAGCAAATGCAGAATATATAGAATTAGATAGAAGTAATTTAGATGAACTTAGTAATTCATTAATACAAAAAGCACTAGAATCTTATAAAGATAGAAGAGGAAGTGTTGAAATAGATATACCAAAAGACCATGGATTTGAGCAGTCTTTAACTGGTGTAAGTGAAAAGAATCTAAAAGCATTTTTAGGAGATTCATGGAAACCTCTTATTAATTTAATTGCAGAAGGAAAAATTAAAGGGGTTGCAGCTGTTGTAGGATGTTCAAATATGACAGCAGGAGGTCATGATGTAAATACTGTTGAATTGACTAAGGAGTTAATTAAAAAAGATATTATAGTACTTTCAGCAGGATGTTCTACTGGAGGATTAGAAAATGTTGGTCTTATGTCACCTGGAGCAGAAGAATTAGCAGGAGAAAACTTAAAAGAAGTATGTAAGACTTTAGGAATACCACCAGTATTAAACTTTGGGCCATGTTTAGCTATAGGAAGACTTGAAATAGTAGCAACAGAGTTAGCAGCTGAGCTTGGAATAGATTTACCACAATTACCATTAGTGCTTTCAGCTCCACAATGGTTAGAAGAACAAGCATTAGCTGATGGAGCTTTTGGACTTGCTCTTGGTTTACCTCTTCATTTAGCATTACCTCCATTTATAACAGGAGGAAAATTAGTAACAGAGGTATTAACAGAAAAATTAAAAGACTTAACAGGAGGACATGTTATAGTGAATCCAGATCCTAAATCTTCAGCTGATCAATTAGAACAAATAATAATAGACAGAAGAAAAAATTTAGGGTTAAAGGATGTGGAATGTAATGCATAGAATTTTTATAAATAAAGATTTATGTACAGGCTGTAAAAGTTGTGTATTAGCTTGTATGTTAAAGCATAATAAAGATTATGACATGTATACTCTTGATTTAGAAAATATAGATAATGATAGTAGAGGGCATATAGAACTAGATAGCAAACATAATAATCCAGTTCCAATTCTTTGTAGACACTGTGATGAACCGGAATGTGCCTTAGCATGTATGAGTGGTGCAATGCATAAAGATAGTCAAAGTGGAATTGTTTCATATAATGAAGAAAAATGTGGTTCATGTTATATGTGTGTGATGTCTTGTCCATATGGATTATTAAAACCAGATGATAAAAGCAAGCAAAATATACTTAAATGTGATTTATGTAAAGATGAGGAATATCCTAGATGTGTAGCTAATTGTCCAAGTGGGGCAATTGAATTACAGAAGGAGGAAAATGATGAATTATGTAGTGTTAGGGGCTAGTGCTGCTGGTATAAATGCAGCAAAAACATTGAGAGAATTAGATAAAGATTCTAGTATAGTGATAATTTCTAAAGATGAAAATATATACTCAAGATGTATGCTACATCATGTTATATCTGAACACAGAACTTTAAAACAAATAAACTTTGTTGATGAAGACTTTATGGAGAAAAACAATATAAATTGGATTTCAGGTAAAACTGTTAAAGGAATAGACACAGATAAAAAACTAGTTCAAATGGAAGATGTCACTGTAAATTATGATAAGCTTTTAATAGCTACAGGTGCATCTTCTGCTATTCCTCCTATAAAGAATTTAAGAGAAGGAAATTTTGTATACTCTGTAAGAAACATAGATGATATTTATAAAATAAAAGAGAAGGCAGAAAAATCGAAGAAAGTTGTTATAATAGGTGCAGGACTAGTTGGGATAGATGCTTTAATTGGTTTATTTAAATATGAACAGCTAGATATTTCAGTGGCTTTTATGGAAAAATATATTTTAGATAGACAATTAGATGAATATACAGCATCAGTATATGAAAATAAATTTAAAGAAAAAGGCGTAAAATTTTATCCAAGTGCATCAATACAAGAAATTGTTTTAGATGATAGCAAAGATGTTAAAGGTGTTGCATTTTCAAACGGAGAAGTTCTTGATGCAGACATGGTAATCGTAGCTACAGGAGTGAAACCTAATGCTGACTTTTTGGATGAAACAGGAATAGAATATGACAGAGGCATAATAATAGATGATAGATGCCAAACAACACAAGAAGATATCTATGCAGCAGGGGATGTTGTAGGTAAAAATGCCATCTGGCCTATAGCTGTAAAACAAGGAATTATAGCTGCACACAATATGGTTGGAAAAGATAAAAAGATAGAAGATGAATTTGCTTTTAAAAATAGTATGAATTTTATGGATATACCAACCATTTCTATAGGCATGAATACACCTGTAGATGATAGTTATAAAGTATTAACTAGACATGGAAATGATTGTTATAAAAAGTTTATTTTTAAAGATAATATAATCTATGGAGCAGTTATACAAGGAGATATTTCATATGTAGGTGTATTAACTCATTTGATAAAAAATAAGGTTGAAATATCTGATTTAGAAAATAGGATATTTGATGTATGTTATGCAGACTTCTTTAACATAAAAGAAAATGGAGAGTTTTGTTACAGTGTATAATAGCTGAATTAAAACTTATAAATAGAGCTATTTTAAGATAAAAGATTTTAGTTTATAAAAAGCTTTACTTAAATATAGCTCTATTTTTATAATTAAGTTTAAATTTTGATTAATTTATAAAAGTACCTATTTTGAACAAGAGTACATATAATCTCTAGTTAGAGGTAAATCATTTTTGATACCTTTAGTGAAAAGTATCTGATGTATATCTATAATACCAGTATTGAAAGCAGCAGCACAAGAACAAAGATATAAATCCCACATTCTTATAAATTTATCATCAAACATTTCTTTAATCTTAGGAAGACTATCATAGAAGTTTTTATGCCAAGATAATAAAGTTTTTACATAATGTAATCTTAAACTTTCAACATCTATAGTATGATAGTTATAATCGCTACAGATATGTATCATTTCTCTTAAACTAGGAATAACTCCACCAGGGAAAATATATTTTTTTATCCAAGGGTCTCCATAAGATTCTTTTAAGCCACTTATATAGTGAAGCAAAAATAATCCACTATCTTTTAAGACAGCATTTACATTTTTAATAAAAAGCTCATAATTTTCTCTGCCAACATGTTCAAGCATACCAACGCTAACAACTCTATCAAATGTAAGATTTGATTCTTTAAGTTCTCTATAGTCCATAAGTTTTACTTCAAGGTAATCTTGAAGATTCTCTTCTTTAATTCTAATATTAAACTCTTTAAATTGTTCTTCGCTAAGTGTAATTCCCACACCATGAATTTTATATTTTTTTGCTGCTTCTATTAATAGAAATCCCCATCCACAACCAATATCAAGAAGACTCATACCTTCTTCTAAATTTAGTTTAGTTAATATGTGATGAACTTTATTAACCTGAGCATCATAAAGATTATCATTATCATCTTTAAAATATGCACAAGAATAACTAAGTGTTTTGTCTAGCCATAAACTATAAAAATCATTTCCAATGTCATAATGAGCGTGTATTTCTTTCTTTTGATGTCTCATCGAATTAGATGAATGTAACAAATGTTTTACAGCTGAGTTATCAATATTAAATTTGTCTATCTGTTTTAGGAGTAGATTTAAGGTTAAAAATAAATCTCCTTCAACCTCAATGTCTCTATTTATGTAGGCTTCTCCAAGTGCTAAAGATGTACTTTTTAATAATTCAGATTTGCTAATATCATTATTTACAATAACTTTAAATTGAGGAGAGCTATCTCCAACTAGAAATTCTTCCCCGTCTTTAAGCCTAACTAGAAATGGTGTTTCATTAAATCTTTCTAAATAGTCTTTTAAAAAATTTTTTGTAATGTTCATATTACCAGCTCCTTTTAATGTAAATCCAGTAAGTTTTACTTGCTTAAAGTATATTATATTCCTTTTTTTAAAAAAGTAAAATTTTTTTTGGTTAATTTTTACTTGAATGAACTTTTTATTTTATAAAGGAATTTTATCTTGTGGTATTTTATTTTATAAATTTTAGTATTGGATATAATATTCAATTAGTAATGATATAATAATTTTAATTAATAATAAAGTTTTGAAGCAATTAGTTTGAAACTATTTAATAAAGGAGATATCAAATGGAAGTATATGCTTTAGTTGGGTCAAGTGGTACAGGAAAAAGTTATAAGGCACTAGAGTTTGCATATGAAAATGACATAGATTATATAATTGATGATGGGATTTTAATATATAGAAATAAAGTTTTAGCAGGTATATCAGCAAAACAAGCAAAGACTACTATTGAGGCAGTTAAAAGAGCTATTTTTTATAATTTAGAACATCGACAAAAGGTTAGAGAGGTAATAGAGAAAGAAAATATAAATAGGATTCTTGTTATAGGAACTTCAAAAAAAATGATTAATCAGATTGTAGAGAGATTATCAATCGGAAAAGTTTATAAATTTATAAATATTCAAGATATAAGTACTAAATATGAAATAGAAATAGCAAAACAATCTAGAAAAGAAGGAAATCATGTAATTCCTGTTCCAGCAGTTGAAATAAAAAATATGACAAGTGGTCTTAGTATAAATCCATTAAAAAGACTTTTTAGAAAAGGAAATAATATAAATATGGTGGTTTTAGAAAAGACAATTATAAGACCTACTTTTAGTTACATTGGCAAAGTTTATATTGATGCAGATGTAATTAAACAAATAATTGAATATGAAGTGTACAACTTTGGAAGCATTGATAGAATAAATAAAACCAATATAGAGAATTGCAACAATTTTATGAATATTTTTGTAAGTATAAATATCAATGATTTAGAAGTTATAAAAAAAATTGAAAGTATGCAACATATAATAAAAAAGTCTATTGAGAGAATGACTTTAGTTAATGTACAAAAAATAGATATTAACATTCATAAAATTAAAAAAATAAACTTCCTCCCATGTTAAAAAATAAACTGAGAAAATGATATACTAATTTGCAATAAAGTGTGCTATAATTAAACTGTAAATTTAGGAAATGGTTTTTCTAAATGGAGTATACATAATTATAACGTATTTATAAGGGGGCTTTCAAATGTCAGGAAAAGATGTAAATGTCTTCGAGATGGCGCAATCTCAAGTAAAAAATGCATGTGATAAATTAGGTATGGAACCAGCAGTTTATGAATTACTAAAAGAACCTATGAGGGTTATTGAGGTTTCAATTCCAGTAAAAATGGATGACGGTTCTATAAAAACTTTTAAAGGATTTAGATCACAACATAATGATGCAGTAGGGCCAACAAAAGGTGGAATAAGATTCCATCCAAATGTTTCAAGAGACGAAGTAAAAGCTTTATCTATATGGATGACTTTCAAATGTTCTGTAACAGGTATACCATATGGTGGAGGTAAAGGTGGAATAATAGTAGATCCATCAACTTTATCTCAAGGTGAATTAGAAAGATTAAGTAGAGGATACATAGATGGAATATATAAATTAATAGGTGAAAAAGTTGACGTTCCTGCACCAGACGTAAACACTAATGGACAAATAATGTCTTGGATGGTTGATGAATATAATAAATTAACTGGACAAAGTGCTATAGGTGTTTTAACTGGTAAACCAGTTGAATTTGGTGGTTCTTTAGGAAGAACAGCTGCTACTGGATTTGGTGTTGCTGTAACTGCAAGAGAAGCTGCTGCTAAATTAGGAATAGATATGAAAAAAGCTAAATTAGCTGTTCAAGGTATAGGAAACGTTGGTTCTTACACAGTTCTTAACTGTGAAAAACTTGGTGGTACTGTTGTAGCTATGGCTGAATGGTGCAAATCAGAAGGTTCTTATGCTATATACAATGAAAATGGTTTAGATGGTCAAGCTATGTTAGACCATATGAAAGAACATGGTAACTTATTAAACTTCCCAGGAGCTAAGAGAATATCTTTAGAAGAGTTCTGGGCTTCAGATGTTGATATAGTAATACCAGCTGCATTAGAAAACTCTATAACTAAAGAAGTTGCTGAATCTATAAAAGCTAAATTAGTTTGTGAAGCTGCTAATGGACCAACTACTCCAGAAGCTGACGAAGTATTTGCTGAAAGAGGAATAGTTCTTACTCCAGACATATTAACTAATGCTGGTGGAGTTACAGTTTCTTACTTCGAGTGGGTACAAAACTTATATGGATACTACTGGTCAGAAGAAGAAGTAGAGCAAAAAGAAGAAGTAGCTATGGTTAAAGCATTTGAATCTATTTGGAAAATCAAAGAAGAATACAATGTTACAATGAGAGAAGCTGCTTATATGCATTCAATTAAGAGAGTTGCTGAAGCTATGAAATTAAGAGGATGGTACTAGAATTTACTCTTAATAAATAATAGGATATAATTATTTAATATATAAAAGGGCTGTACTATGTACAGCCCTTAAAAGTTGTATGACTCAAAATAATTTGGGTCATTTTTTATTTTGTAAGATATATTAATGTAATCTATGTAAAAAAATTAAATACAACTATAAGCAATAAAACTAAAGTTGATGTAATTAAAATTATTTACTTTCAAAACACTTATAATGTAATATTAGTAGGTTTTAGATAGAGTCTATATATTATTATAACTTAAACTAATTCTTGTCAATTGACGCACTAATTATGAATAAGATATAATTAAATAAAAATAGTTTTATAAACTTAATTGAAAAAATATTAAATAAAAATAAATATATTTCTAAATTAAATATGTTTCAAGTAAGATAGGAGAGAGTTGATGGCTAACTTAATTCTAAATGGGATTTCTAGAACAGTTATAGTGAGTAGTTTATGTATATTTTTAATATTAATTTTTAAGAAAAAGATATTTAAAAGATTTAGTAAGAAGTTCAATTATTATATATGGTTAATAGTAGTTCTTAAGTTGTTACTTCCATTTACCTATTATACCTTTACAGTTAATATTTTAAGAAATAAAACGAAAGCCAGTATTGATAATATTAACTTAGAACATTTTAATAGTGTTTCAACTTTAAGTAATAGTATTTTGATATATGTTTGGATTTCTACTGTAATAATATATTTAACTTATAATATCTTTAAATACATAAAACTAAAAAACTTAATAAATGACTTATCTTATGATGTTGAGGATGAAGAAATAATAAATCTTTATGTAAGTATATTAAAAGAATTTAATATCACAAAAGATATAAAGTTAAAATATTCTTATGAAGTTGAAACACCAGCATTTTTTGATTCATGTGTGCTTTTACCACCACATGATTATAAACTAAAAGAACTTGAATGGATTTTTAGACATGAGCTTATGCATTTTAAGAGTAAAGACCTTTGTTTGAAATATGTAGTGTTGTTTTTAAAAATAGTTTATTGGTTTAATCCAGTTATATATAATGGATAAACATATGGATTTAGATTGTGAACTTTATTGTGATGAGAGGGTTTTAAAAAAGTTTAGTACAGAAGATAAAAAAGACTATGCTTTAACAATTATAAATGCAATGAGAAGAAGCTCAAATTCTTCAAACAAATTTGTAGCTGGATTACATAAGAAATCTGATATTAAAAAGAGAGTAACGAATATGTTTAATGAAAAATATAAGAATGGTATATTAATAGCTTTAATTATATGTTTATTGTTTTCTGTTACGTTCTTTAAATTTGATTCAACTAGTCTTATTGAAGATACTGCTCCTTTAAATAAATCTGAGTGTGTATTTGAAGGAAGAGAGGAAGGAATGTTTATAACTATAGATTTTACATATGCAAATGCACCTGAAAAATTAAGAAGAGAGCATGAAGAAAACTGTAGAGCAGTTGGAATTATACCTAAAGATTCAGATTCAATAGAAGTTTTTCCCAGAGATTTTAGATATTGTTTGGATTTAAAAAAATAAAATTAACATCATAGAAGCTTTATATTTAAATTAAACAGTTAAAAAATTTAAGATTAATTACTAGAATATGATTTAAATAAGAAAAGAAGTAGTTTAGATTTAGTTTAAAAGGAGACATTTATATTAAGGATATAAAACTTAAAAAATAAGTAAATTGAAATACAAAATACTAATAAATAAGTTAGGTGAAAATATATGGTTAATTCAATTCTAAATGGGATTTTTAGAACTGTTATAGTAAGTAGCTTAAGTATTTTTCTGATATTGATTTTTAAGAAAAATGTATTCAAAAGATTTAGTAAAAAATTTAACTATTACATATGGATGATAGTTGTTATTAAGCTGTTGCTACCTTTTACATACTATACCTTTACAATAAATATCTTGAGAAGCAAAGAAAATATCAATATTAATAATATTAATTTAGAGGGATTCAATAATATTTCAAATTTAAAGAATAACATCTTATTATATGCTTGGCTTATAAGTGTAGTAATATATTTAATTTATACTATATTTAAATACATAAAACTTAAAAACTTAATAAATGATTTATCCTATGATGTTGAGGATGAAGAAATAATAAATCTTTATAAAGATATATTAAAAGAACTTAATATAACAAAAGATGTAAAACTAAAGTATTCTTATGAAGTTGAAACACCAGCATTTTTTAATTCATGTGTACTTTTGCCACCACATGACTATAATTTAAAAGAGCTCAATTGGATTTTTAGGCATGAACTTATGCATTTTAGGAGTAAAGACCTTTGTTTAAAGTATGTAATGATATTTTTAAAAATAGTATATTGGTTTAATCCATTTGTATATATAATGGACAAACATATAGATTTAGATTGTGAACTTTATTGTGATGAGAGGGTTTTAAAAAACCGTAGTGAAGAAGAAAAACAAGATTATGCTCTAACAATTATAAATGCAATGAGAAGAGGTTCAAATATTTCAAATAAATTTGTGGCTGGATTACATAAACAATCTGATATTAAAAAAAGAGTAATGAATATGTTTAATGAAAAATATAAAAATGGTATTTTAATGGCATTAACTTTATGTTTATTATCTTCTATTACTTTTTTAAAAGTAAATTCAACTAGTATTGCTAATTTAAATGTATTACCTAAAGATTTGGATTACTCAGAAACTACTAATAGAGCAATAATAGGCTTTATATCATTTACATATGCAGATGCTCCTGAAAAGGTTAGAAAAGAGCATAAAGAAAACTGTGAGTATTTGGGGAAGATTCCAAAAGATTCTGATGAAATAGAAGTTTATATAAAATTCTATAACAAATTAGAACCATAAGTAAACTTAGAAAAAACTATAATCTAAAAGTCACTTTTCTAAAAGTGGCTTTCTATAATAAGTTAAAAAATTCACTATATTTCTAACTTTATAGAAGTTTTATTAAAAAATATACGATACATAAAAACGCACAAAAAAACACATAAAACAATATTTATGCGTACTTTAGCTTCAAAAGGTACAAAATTCTTTACTTTTACAAACTCATATTATATAATTAAGTAAATAATGTATATTTAGGTGACATATTGGATAAGCTAATTAATTATTATTTATTAATATAATGATACTATAAAAGTTATATAAAGAGGTTTACAAAAAAGTTACAGATAGAGCTTTTATTAATGTATTGTGTATTAGTATTTTATCCTTAGGTACACTTCACCTACAAAATAGAATCATAAGATAATTATGGGAAAATTTTAGGAGGTTTATCGTGAAGAAAAAGATATTAATACCAGTATTTGCATCAGTTATGGCATTATCAGTAAGTTCAATTGTAAATGCAGATGAAATAAATGATTCATCTCAAAATAAAGATGATAAAACAAATACTGAATTAAATTTAGGCGAATATAAAGAAGTAAAATATAAAGTTGCAAGAATAAAAGATGGAGTAGCTATAAAGATAAGAGAAGAAGGTCAAGTTCAAAACATAGCTTATTCTGGAGACGAATTTACAGTCCTAGGAATCCAAGGAGAATGGGTTAAAGTTAAAGTTGAAGATGGCGAAGGTTGGTTGGCTACTAGATATGTAGATATATCTGAAGGGGTAGGATATACTAACGCTGATAAAGTAAACTTAAGAAAAGATAAAAGTGAAAATTCAGAAGTAATTGGGGAGCTAGAAAAAGGAAGCTCTTTATTGGTTTTAGAGGAAAATGGAGATTGGTTAAAAGTTAAAGATGGAGAAACAGAAGGATATGTAAAATCTTCTTATGTAACTGATAAAGCTCCAGTAATAGAAGAGCCACAAGTAGACCAAAATGTTACTCAAAATGGAGATTCTACAAACACAAATAACAATCAACAAAACAATACAAATAATAATCAACAAAATAATAATTCAAATGTGCCAACAGCTAACTCTAATGCAGTTCAAGCTGTGCTTAATTTGGCTTATTCTAAGCAAGGTTGCCCATATGTTTGGGGAGCAGAAGGGCCAAATACTTTTGACTGTTCAGGATTTACACAATATGTATACAGAAATGCAGTAGGAAAGAAGATACCAAGAACATCTAAGGCACAATCTAATTATGGACAAACTGTAAGTAAGGCAAATTTACAGCCAGGAGACTTAGTATTCTTTACAACTAATGGTTCTGGTTCTGTTAGTCATGTTGGTATATATGTAGGTGGAGGTAATATGATACATTCACCATCAACAGGAAAAACAGTTCGTGTAACTAGTATAAATTCAGCATACTATACAGCAAGATTTGTTACAGCAAAAAGAATCTTATAATCGATTTGTACTATAATAAATTGATAAATACATAAATACAAATGCTCTATATTATATTTAATTTAATCAGGAAATCTAAAATGATTATATGTTAAATGCAATATAGAGTTTTTTGCATTATCTTAAATTTTGATGTGGATTTATATTAATATTACTATTAAATAGTATTCTTTCCAGATAATGATTATTTGCGCAATACCTTGACAGGATAAGGTAAAGGTGATAAGCTACTAACAGTACAAAAATACTTTTAATTTTAGTTCAGAGAGGCTAAAAAAGGAGGACGAAAGATGTTAAAATCAAGAAATTTAATCCAACCAGAAGACTTTTCAATAGAAGAAATAGATGAAATATTAGAATTAGCTCAAAAAATAATTGACAATCCGTCAAAATATTCTCATATATGTGAAGGTAAACTATTAGCTACATTATTTTATGAACCATCAACAAGAACAAGATTAAGTTTTGAATCTGCTATGAACAGACTAGGAGGTCGTGTCGTAGGTTTTTCAGAGCCAAACTCATCATCTGCATCAAAGGGTGAAACTTTAGGTGATACGATGAGAATAGTATCTGGTTATGTTGATATAATAGCTATGAGACACCCTCAATCAGGTGCAGCTACAGAAGCATCAAAATTCACAGAAGTACCATTTATAAATGCAGGAGATGGCGGAAATCAGCATCCAACCCAAACACTTACAGATTTACTTACTATAAAATCATTAAAAGGAACTTTAGAAAATCACACAATAGGATTATGTGGTGATTTAAAATATGGAAGAACTGTACATTCTTTAGTTAAGGCTATGGCGAGATACAAAAATACTAAGTTTGTATTTATAGCACCTGAAGAACTAAAAATGCCAGACTATATAAAAGAAGCTATAAAGGGACATGCTTACTATGAAACTAATAATTTAGATGATGTTATAGGAAGTTTGGATGTTTTATATATGACTAGAATTCAACAAGAAAGATTTGAAGATAAATCAGAATACGAAAGATTGAAAAACTATTATATTTTAAATAAAGCTAAATTAGAAAAAGCATCTGAAAGTATGTTAGTAATGCATCCATTACCAAGAGTAAATGAAATAGATGTTGATGTAGATACAGATGATAGAGCTGTTTATTTTAAGCAAGCTAAATATGGAATGTTCGTTAGAATGGCATTAATAATAAAGCTTCTAGGTATAAATGAAGGCTAGTAGTTACATTATATAATAGTAAAGGAGATTTTGGGATGTATAAAATTCTAGAAAATATATACATAGGTGAAGATATGTATAGAATGAAAGTAAAAGGTACTTTTGAAGGTAAGATGGGACAATTTTATATGCTAAGAGCATGGGATACTTATCCAGTACTTTCAAGACCTATAAGTATACATGATATAGATGAAGAAGGTATAACTTTTCTTTATAAAGTAGTAGGAGAAGGAACTCAAATTATTAGTAATCTAAAAGTGAATGATACTATAAAGCTAGAAGGTCCTTATGGAAATGGATATAGTAAAGTTGATGGAAAAGTAGCTCTAGTAGGTGGTGGAATCGGTGTAGCACCATTGTATTTAGTTGCTAAAAATATAAAAGACTGCGATGCTTATCTTGGATTTAGAGAAGATGTTATATTAGAAAATGAATATAAAGAAGTTTGTAATGAGGTATATACAACAGTAGGAAATACGTTTGTAACAGACATAATTGATGTAGAAAAATATGACTATATATTAACATGTGGGCCAACTCCAATGATGGAAAAATTGGTTAAAATGGTAGAAGGTACTAAAACAAGGATTATGGTGTCACTTGAAAATCATATGGCATGTGGAGTAGGAGCATGTTTAGTATGTACATGTAAGACTACTAAAGGAAACAAAAAAACTTGCAAAGATGGTCCAGTATTTTGGGGAGAGGACGTGATTTTTAATGGCTAATTTGAACATAAAATTTGGAAATATTAATTTTAAAAATCCAGTAATAATGGCGTCTGGGACTTTTGGATTTGGAAGAGAATATAATGAAATTTATGATATACAAAAGCTTGGTGGTATAAGTAGTAAAGGTCTTACTTTAAATAAAAAACCTGGTAACAATGGTATGAGAGTTCATGAGACACCATCAGGTATGATGAATAGTGTTGGACTTGAAAATCCTGGAGTTCAAGGATTTATAGACAGTGAACTTCCTTTCTTCAGTGAGTTAGATTTAGTTAGAATTGCTAATGTTGGAGGTGGAACATTAGAAGATTATCTACTTGGGGTTAAGCTGTTAAATGACAAGCCTGTAGATATTATTGAATTAAACATATCTTGTCCAAATGTCAAAGCAGGAGGAATGGCTTTTGGTATAAAAAATGAAGTGGCAAGAGAAGTTGTTCGTGAGGTAAGAAACGTAACTAAACTACCTCTAGTAATAAAATTATCGCCTAATGCTGAAGATATTGTGGGTATGGCAAAAGTTTGTGAAGAAGAAGGTGCTGATGGAGTATCTTTAGTTAATACTTTTAAAGCAATGGCAATTGATATAAAAAATAGAAAGCCAGTATTTGAAAATGTATATGCTGGATTATCTGGCCCAGCTATAAAGCCTATAGCTCTTAGAATGGTACATGAAGTTTGTAAAAATGTAAATATACCAGTAATGGGAATGGGTGGAATAACTAAAGCTACAGATGCCATAGAATTTATAATGGCAGGAGCTACTTGTATTCAAGTTGGAACTGCAAATTTCATGAATCCTAAAATTGGTCTTGAGATAATAGATGGAATCAATGAATTTATGGATAGAGAAGGAATAAAGACTTTAGAAGAAATAAGAGGAATTATATAAGTCAGTGCAGGTATGATAAATAAGTATAACTAAAGCAAATAATATAAATTAAAATAAATATAATATTAACATGGAGGAAAAAATAATATGAGTAAAGTAGATGTAGTAGATATATTAAAGAAAAGTGATGCATTATTAGAGGGACATTTTTTATTATCTTCAGGAAAACACAGTAACAGATATGTGCAATGTGCAAAGTTATTAAGATTCCCAGAGTATGCAGCTGAGGTATTAAATACAGTTGTTGAACAAATTAAAGATTTAGGTATAGACTTAGTAGTTGGGCCAGCTATGGGTGGAGTAGTAGTTTCTTATGAGTTAGGAAGACAGTTAGGAAAAGAAGCTATATTCACTGAGAGAAAAGATAATACAATGGAGTTAAGAAGAGGATTTGAAGTTAAAAAAGGTGCAAAAATAATAATTGCTGAAGATGTTGTTACTACTGGTAAGTCAACTATGGAAACAAAAAGAGTATTAGAAGCATTAGGTGGAGAAGTTATAGGTGTTGCTTGTATAGCTGATAGAACTAATCATGATATAGGTATGCCTATATATAGTGCAGTAAAACTTGATATTCAAGTTTATGAAGCTGGTGAATGTCCTTTATGTAAAGAGGGAAAATTACCAGTTGTTAAACCTGGAAGTAGAGAGTTTAAAGAATTAGGAATGTAATAACTAATTAATTAAATTTAACATTATTTGAGGAAATACAAATTTTTTTGACTAAAAAAATATCAATTTAAATATATAAATAAGAGATAATAAACAGCTAGCTTTCATTTAAAAGGCTAGCTGTTTTTTGTTGAAAATATATTTACAAAACAGTAGCTAGTAGCAGTACAATATAATTATAAAATAAAAAATTATTATATATATTGGGGAGGGTTTCGGTATGAGTAATCAATTAAAGAAAAATCAAAAAAAGGTTGTATTTTTTGGTGTTGGTGCTGTTGGGGCTACCTTTGCAGAACAATTTTTAAATTCTAAATATGATTTTAAAATTCTTTGTGACCAAAAAAGAAAAAAAAGATATTTAGAAGATGGTTTTATAATAAATGGAAAAAGATATGACTTCGATTATATAACTAAAGATGAATATAAAAAAGAAGCTGATTTTATAATTATAGGTTTAAAATACAATAACCTAAAAGAAAATATAGAAGAGTTAGATGGATTGGTTGGAAAAGATACAGTAATAATGTCTTTATTAAATGGAGTTAATAGTGAAGAGATAATAGGAGAAAGATTTGGAATTGAAAAAATGGTATATTCATATGTAACAAATATAGATGCAAAAAAAATAGAAAATAATATTATACATACTACAGATGGAATAATTGTATTTGGAAATAAAGATAATAGTGAAGATAGAAAAACAGATATAATAACTGAAGTTTTTGATAGTGTAAATATAGAATATGTATTATCAAAAAATATTCAAAAAGATATGTGGTGGAAATACATGGTTAATATTGGGGTAAATCAAACTTCAGCTATACTTGGAGCTTCTTATGGAGTGTTTCAAGATTCTGAATATCTAAGAGAGTTAGCAAAATCTGCAATGAGAGAAGTTGTTGATATAGCTGAAGTAAAAGGTATATGTCTTACAGAAGATGATGTAGAAAATTCATTACATAGAATACTAGAACATTCAAGAGAAGGTAGAACATCAATGCTTCAGGATGTAGAGGCTCATAGACTTACAGAAGTAGATATGTTTTCTAAGAATATTTGTGAACTTGGAAGAAAGTATAACATACCAACTCCTATAAATCAGACTCTTTTTTATATGATAAAAGTAATTGAAAGTAGATTTTAGAAAATTTTTAGAAAAAAATTGAGGCTGTGAGTAAATCTGTGTAAAACAAATTTATCTACAGCTTTTTTAGTAGACACAATTGGTAAAAATGGTTATAAGTCAAATTATGAATACTAAAAAAATAAAAAATTTTAAATTTTTTATTTATTGCAAAAAAAAGGAAGAAATGCTATACTTTTTGTAATATATTATTTCAGTTGTTATGATACAGTAAATTTTTATAATTTAATCTGTCTAATAATGTCTTATAGTTTATGTTTTTATTATATTATAACAAAATAATATAAATAAAGTGATAGTATAGAAATAAGGTGATAGTATTGAAAGTAAAGTCAAATTTAGATGAAATTTTATATCATAAGATTATTGAAAGTCTTATACGTGGTGAATACTCTGTAGGTCAGAAAATTTTACTTAATGACCTTTGCGAAAAGTTTGAAGTTAGCCGAACACCAGTCGTACAGGCAGTAAAAATGTTAAATAAAGACGGTGTGCTTACTATTATGACAAATGGTAAAGTGTATGTACCAGAGTATGAATATGATATGGTAAAACAAGTTTGTGAAACAAGGACATTGATTGAAACATATGCTTTAGAAAAAATGATGAAGGAAGAAGATGATGAGGTTTTCCAACAAAAGCTAGATACGATAAAAAAATATTCTGCTAAATGCGAAATATTTTATCAACAAGGAAAATCGGTAGAACTTGCTCTTACAGATTTAAAATTACATAAAGCTATTGTTGAAGGTGCAAATAATAAAATTTTAAAAGATGTCTATGTTGGTATACAAGGAAGATTTATAGTAGTAAATTATTTGATACGACCATTAAAAAATCGTAATTATGAGGGAACAGTGCAAGACCATTTTGAAATATTGGAATACATTGAAAAGAGAGATACAAAAAAAGCAGTTGAGAAATTAAGAAATCATATACAAGGAACTATTAAACGATTTTGTGAAGATGAATAAGAGACTTCAAGATTCCTATATAGTACAGGAAGCCATATGGCTTCCTAAAAAATTAACCTTTTATAAAAAATTTTTTATTTTAAATTTAAAATTTTAAATTTAAAATAAAAAATTTGAAAGAGGTGATAGGAACTTTGAATAAAATTATTACAGAAGGGATAGAAAATACTATGAAAAAGCTATTTACAAGTGAAACATTTTTGGAATTTCAGTTTATCAGTGACTGCCAACTGTCTCCAGATGGAGGATATACAGCCTTTGTTATAAAGAAAGCTGATATCAAAGAGAATGGTTACACAAGCCAACTTTATGTATTAGACAATAAAAGTGGAGAATTAAAACAAATAACTTCTATAGATTCTGTAGGAGCATATGCTTGGGAAAATGAAAATACGATTTTGTTCCCTGCTTTGAGAAATGAAAAAGTAAAAGAAGGTATTAAAAATGGCAAGCAATGTATGAGTTACTATGCTTTATCTTTACATGGTGGAGAAGCAGAAGAACTTTTTAGATTACCCATCAAAGGTGGTAAATTGAATCCTATAGGAAAAGGTTTGTATGCAGTAATTGATTCTTATGATAATGACCAACCTGCTATGGAAGGATTGTCAGAAGAAGAACAGCAGAAAAAAATAAATGCTTATAATAAAAGACAATATGAACACTTTAAAGAAATTCCTTATGCTATCAATGGTGAAGGATATATTAGTAGGAAAAGAAAGCGCCTGTACTTATATAACAATAATACAAAGGAATTAAAGCCAATTACAGCCCCAATGTTTAATGTGGTAGATATG
The DNA here is from genome assembly GCF_020657815.1 of Clostridioides sp. ZZV15-6597. Lineage (NCBI taxonomy): Bacteria > Bacillati > Bacillota > Clostridia > Peptostreptococcales > Peptostreptococcaceae > Clostridioides > Clostridioides sp. ZZV15-6597. Next base: position 25,753 of record NZ_JAGWCT010000027.1, read on the forward strand.
AAAATAAATGATGGCAAAATATTATATGTAGGACAGGAGTTTGAAAATGTAAAAGGTTTAAAAAATGGAGTTTATGTGTTTGATACTAAGAATAATACAAATGTTTGTATATTAGAAAAAGATAATTATATTATAAAAGGTTTTGAATTATATAAAAATAAAGCAGTGTTAAATTTAACAGATGCTTTGTCTTATGGTAATGGCGAAAATGGAGATTTTTATACCATTGATATTGATACAAAAGAAATGAAACTTCTTTCAGAACATCAACATCATTGTATAGGAAATACAATAACATCTGATATTAAAATAGGTACAGGGCAGACAACAAAAGTAGATGGTGAATATATTTATTATACCTCTACAGTAAATATGGACTGCATTATTGAGAGAATACATATTCCAACAGGAAAACAGGAAAAAGTTACAAAAACAGGTTCTGTTGATTTTATCGATGTGAAAGATGGCAATATTGTATGTGTAGCTTGTACAGGAAATCAATTACCTGAAGTTTATACAGTAGAAAATGAAACTTTATGCAAGAAAACATATTTGAATGAACATATTCTACAGGAATATAAAATTTCTGAACCAGAATATATGGAATCAAAAGGAAGTTCTAACTGGGAAATACAAGGATATGTATTTAAACCAGTAGATTATGAAGTAGGAAAAAAATATCCAGCTATATTGGCAATTCATGGTGGGCCAAGATTGACATATGGACCATATTTTATGCATGAAATACAGGTATTTGCAAGTTCAGGATATTTTGTATTCTTCTGTAATCCAAGAGGTTCCGAAGGTCGAGGGAATGATTTTGCTGATATTAGAAAACAATTTGGAGATATTGATTACATAGATTTTATGGAGTTTACAGATGCTGTACTTGAAAAATATCCTGATATTGATGAAACGAAGTTGGCTGTAGAAGGTGGAAGCTATGGCGGATTTATGACAAACTGGATAATTGGTCATACAAATCGTTTTGCTGCTGCTTGTGCTCAGCGTTCTATTGCAAACTGGAGTGGTATGGAGGGTACAACAGACATTGGTTATTATTTCTGCAAAGGGCAAACAGGAGCTTCTCACATGGAAAATCATGAGCTTCAATGGAAACAATCTCCTCTTGCTTACGCTGATAAATGTGTTACTCCAACTTTATTCTTACATGGGGAAAAAGATTATCGTTGCTATATGCAAGAAGCATTCCAGATGTTTTCTGCATTGAAAATTCATGAATGCCCTACAAAACTTTGTCTTTTTGCAGGAGAAAATCATGAGTTATCACGTTCTGGCAGACCAAAACAAAAACTACAAAGATTAGTAGAAATGTTAAATTGGTTTTCAATATATGTTAAAAAAGAGCAGTAAAGAGAGGAGAATATAAAAATGGAAAAACTAAAAATTGAAAGTTCAGATATTTACGAATATTTATTTCCTCATGATATTTCTTGTTCCCCTGATGGAAAGTATATTGCTTATATTATATCAAATATCAATGAGGAAAAAGATTGTTATGAACATGACTTATATGTTATGGAAATAAAAACAAAAAAACAAATACATTTAACTCAAACAAGAGATGTAACAGCATTTAGCTGGATTTCTAATACAGAATTATTTTTTACTTCAAAAAGAGATAAACCAAAAGCAGGTACAACAGATTTTTACACTATTTCTATACAAGGAGGAGAAGCAAAAAGAGCATTTTCTATCCCCAAAGCCTGTGGTCTACCTGTATCATTGGGAAATAAATTGTGGTTATTGATGACAAAAAATCCAACAGATGCTAAAAAATCAGAACCAGATAGAGCGGTAGAAGGTGTGGACTATTGGACATTTACAGATAAACCTTTTATAAGAGATGGAGAAAGTTTTTCTCAAAGAAGACGTGTTACTTTAGAGTTGTATCAAGAAGGAAAAAATGAAACAAAAGCTATTACACCAAAATATTGTGAGGTAGCAAGTTTAGATGTTTCTTCTGACAAAAAAAGAATTTTATATATTGGTCAGATTTATGAAGATTGTGCGACACCTTTTTCTGGTCTTTGGGAGTATCATTTAGAAACTGGAGAAACAAAAGAACTTGTTCCACAGGGAAAGTATCAAATTAGCTTGGCTAAATATGTTGGTGAAAATAAAGTAATGTTGCAGGCTTCTACATTAGACCGTTCTATTACACAGAACCATGATATTTTTATGCTTAACTTGGATAATGGTGCAATGAATATGATTGCAAGCCCAGATGGTATGTATGCTACATTATTGGATGTAGATGCTGTATATGGTGGTGGGCGTAGTAATAAAGTCATAGGAGATAAGTTTATTGGTGCAAGAATTTGCAGAACTATGACAGAGTTTAATGAATTTGACACAAAAACAGGTAATATACGCATTATTACAAAAGTAGATGCTTTTACCTCTTTTGATGTTTATGACAACACAATGTATGTAGTTATGCTGAAAGACTATGAATTAGCAGAAATATACAGCATTGATATGATGACAGGAGAAATGATAAAAATGACTACTTTTTCTAAACCATACTTAGATAGTCATAAAGTATCTTTACCTGAAAAATTAACATTTGTGGCAAAAAATGGAGAGGAAGTAGATGGTTTTGTAATACCACCTGTAGATGTTAAAGAAGGTGAAAAATATCCAGCTGTATTATTTATCCATGGTGGACCTAAATGGGCATATGGTTATATGTTTACACATTTGAAACAGTGTGTAGCATCAAAAGGAATGTATGTTATTTACTGTAATCCTCATGGAGGCGATGGATATGGTGAAAAATTCTTGGAGATGGTAGAAAGATGGGGTTATGTTGATTATGAACATCTCATGGAATTTGTAGATACCTGTATTGAAAAATATCCTGGTATTGATGCAGACCGCCTAGGTGTGACAGGAGGAAGTTATGGTGGTTATATGGCAAACTGGATAATTGGCCATACAGACCGTTTCAAAGCAGTTGCTTCTCAAAGAGGTATTAGTAACTTAGTTACAGCGTCTTTGATTATTGACTTTGGTGATAGAATTATGAAGCAAACTTGTGGTGATAAGACACCTTGGAATCATGAGGAAGTTCTTTGGAATCATTCGCCTATTAAATATGTAAAAAATGTTAAAACACCAACTTTGTTCTTACATAGCGATAGAGATTATAGATGTTTTATGGGAGATACTTTCCAAATGTTCACAGCATTAAAACAGCTTGGTGTAGATACAGAAATGTATTTATTCCATGGAGATACACACGGATTGTCTAGAAATGGCAGACCATCTAATAGAATTGTACGTGCTGATGCCATTGTAGATTGGTTTGAAAGATATTTATAATAAGGGGGTTATTTTATGAGTGAAATGTTATTATGGTTTAGTGTTGTATTAGTTTTGTTTGCTATTGGAGATTTAATTGCAAGTAAAACAAAAGCAAAAGTTTCTGCTGTATTTGTCACATTACTTTTATTTTTGATTCTCTTTGTTACAAAAGTGATACCAGCAGATATTATTGAAAAAGCAGGTATGACTGCAGCGGCAAGTTGGAGTGTTCCAATGATTATGTTCAGTATGGGAACAATGTTGAATGTCAAACAGTTTATAGACGAATGGAGAACTGTGTTGACAGCATGGCTTGGAATTTTGGCAGTTATCATTTGTGTTTCATTGTGTATTCCTCTGTTTGGAAAAGCAACAGTATTGACAAGTATACCAGTTATAAATGGGGCTTTACCTGCTACCACTATTATGACACAGGCAGCGTTAGAAAAAGGATTGACACTTGCAGCAGCTACAGCAACAGTTGTATTTGCAATTCAGAAATTTGTTGGTACACCAATTGCCTCTAGAGCTGCACTACAGGAAGCCAACCGTCTTTTAATAGAATATCATGAAGCAAAAGGAAAAGGAATTGATTTAGCAAATGTGAGTGGTGACAATAAAGAAACAGAAGGTACAGCAAAAAAAGCAAAACAAGTTTTCTGTGAAAAATATGATAAATATTATTCTACAAATGTTTGTATATTTTTTATAGCTATATTCTCTTATTTAGGATATGAGTTTTCAGAGATTATTCATGTGAATTATTCGATTGTATGTCTTGTTGTTGGTGTTCTTGTAACTCGTATTGGTATTGTACCAAAAGACATTTTAGAAAAAGGAAAAATAAAGGGGTTTATTAACATGGTTGTGTTTGCGGCTGTTATTCCTTCTTTAGCGAAGGTTTCTTTGACAGATTTAGTTAGTCTTTTTGTACCAATTGTAGGTATGTTTGCAGTTTCTATTATTGGTATATTTATTACAATGAAGGTATTACCTGGATGGAAAATTATTGGTTCTAAACCTCTTGCCTTTGGTGTAGGATTTTGCCAGATGCTGGGATTCCCAACAACATATTTGATTTCAAATGAAGTATGTAATGCCATTGGAGAAACAGAAGAAGAAAGAGCATATTTGATGTCTAAAATAATGCCTAAGCTAGTAGTTGGTGGTATGGCTTGTATGATTTCTATAGTGGTAGCTGGTATTATTGTACCAATGCTATAAATAAATTTTGTAATTAAATAGTAAATAGGAAAAGGGATAATTATTTATTGGGATAGGTTATAATATAAAAAGGATTCTAAAAGTCATAAAAAGCTTGTAGAATCTTTTTTTATGTTAACTTAAATAATGAACGCATAAGTTTAAGGGAAATACTCATAGCTATAACATGAGAATGATAAATAAAATTAAAAATTCTAATACATATGCAGTATTTAAAATTTCTTCTGTTATGTCATGTTTGATTTTTAATAACTCTTTCACGTTTTATCTAAAATAAAAAACACTCAAATATGACTAAGAGCGGTTTGAAATTCAATGTTAATTTAATTTTAGAATTATCCATCTTATAATATATAAAAGATGAATTGAAAAATATTTTTAATAGCTATAACTATTGATATTACTTATTTTTATATTAACTACTATATCATAAAATAACAAAAAAATCAAGTCGAGTAATCTCTCTGTTTCAGTGATATACTAGGTTTTAATAGTTTTTAATAAACATAATGTAACTAGAGGATAATCTATGTTTTTTAATTTTTTTGATTAAAGTTATCTCTAGCTCAATAATTATAAGGAGAAATATTATGAATTTGAAAAAAGGATTAGATATTTTAGAAATTCCATCAAGTATATTAGGTAAGGGTAAAGTTATATATATTCCAGTAATCTATACAGAAGATGAGGCAACCATTGTTGATACTGGACTTCCAGGTCAAGGAGAGTTAATAATTGATGCTCTTAATAAGAGTAATACAAGTTTTAATAAATTAAAAAATATCATAATAACTCACCATGATATAGACCATATAGGAAATATAAAATATTTAAGAGAAAAATCTAAAAATGATATAAAGGTATATGCATACAAAAGTGAAGTTAACTATATAACAGGAGAGGAAACACCATTTAAACTTTGCATATTAGAGCAAGAAATAGATAATTTTAATGACAAAATGCTTGATATGTTAAATGCTATGAAACTTGGATTTAAGTCATCATATACGACAGTAGATGTATCTTTAAATAACCATGAGGTTTTACATTTAAGTGAAGAAGTAGAGGTTATACACACAGGTGGTCATACTAGGGGTCATATATGTCTTTATTTAAAGAAATCTAAAGTACTTATTGCTGGAGATTTATTAGAGATAAAAGATGGTAAACTTAGACCAGTTGATGTAATGCATAGTGACAAGCAAGAATTGATAAAAGCTATTAAGAAATTAAGTAACTATGATATAGAGGAAATAGTTTTTAGTCATGGTGGATTATATAAAAAAAATATAATTGAAACATTAAAAAATATAGTTATTGAATAATGTTACATGATTGAAAATACTCTCCAGCTCTTTATGAAAAATTTATCTATATAAATAATTAAATATGAGAAGGAAAGAAACAAAAAATGTATAAATAATTATTTACTTGATATTTTGAGAATAAAAATATTACTGGAATCAGAAATTTCCAGTAATATTGAGTAGGAAAAAATATATTTACACAAATCTATAAACATTCTCAAAAAACTTATAATTATTGTTAGTTTTAAATTATATTAATCTTCAATGCTATTTAAATTACTAAATATTTTTAACTCTTCAATGAAAATACTTGCTGCTTTTGATAAAGTTATATCTTTTGGAAAGATATATGAAAAATGTCTGTTATAGTTGCTTCCAAGTTCTATAACAGATAGTTCGTTATTTAAAACAGGTAAGCTTGTTACTAGATTAGATACTATTGTAATCCCTAAATTATTTCTAACTGATTCTTTGACAGCATAGTTACTTCCAAAGACCATCATACTTTTTGGAATAATTTCCTTAACACTTAAAAACATATCCAAATAGTCTCTAGTTCCAGAACCATCTTCTCTGACTATCCATTTCTGATTTTGAAGCTTATCAAAACTAAAATCTTTTAATAAAGGACTATTATATGGAAGTGCTAAAACCATCTTATCTTCAAAAAAATATTCTTGCATAAATGTGGGTGAAGAACAAGTCCCTTCGATAAGTCCAATATCTAAAATATAATCCTTAACATGAGAAGATACAATAGATGTATTTTCTATGAAAATTTCTATATCTATGTCAGGATACTTTTGAGAAAATAGTGCAAGAAAATTAGGAAGAATATATTCTCCAATAGTTAAACTTGCGCCAATCTTTAAACGTCCAGTTATAGCATCTGAAACCTGACTTACATCATGATATGTAACACTTAAAAGATTTAGTATTTCTTTGGCTCTTTTATATAATATTTGTCCACTTTCTGTGATAAAAATAGTTTTTTGTTTAATAGACCTATTTATAAGTACAACTTTAAAGTAGTTTTCTAAGTTTTTAATATGTTTACTTACACTTGGTTGTGATAAATTTAGATATTCACCAGCCTTAGTGAAATTTTTATATTCAACAACAGCCACAAACGTTTTTAATTCTTCAAACAATTTTTTATATCTCCTTTGCATAACAAAAATTTTGTATTTTTTATAAGTTACTTACAGATAATTGTAATATATACATTAATCATTAAAAATATTAATCATTACGATATTATATATTTATTTTACTTATGGTTATTACAATTATATACTATTATTGTAAAGAAAACTATATTAATTGGAAGGTAGGTATATTATGTTAAAAAATAAAAGTAGTTTTACATTAAAGAATATAAAAGAAATATTACCTGGGTTGTTTGTATCAGTATTAGTAGGTTATATTAGTATATTTATTTCGATATTAATACCTAAGGTAGGAGCAGCATCAATCTCTATATTTTTGGGTATGTTTGTAGGAAATTTATTTTTAAACCAGAAAGTATTTCAAAAGGGTTATAAATTTTCAGAAACAGATTTGCTATCATATTCAATAGTATTATTAGGAGCAACACTTAGTATATCTACTCTAATAGATTTAAAGATTTCAGGTATATTGTTTATAATATTACAAATGACAATAACAATAGTATCAGCACTTTATATAGGTAAAAAGCTAGGTTTTGGTGAAAACTTTAGATTTCTTATGGCAAGTGGAAATGCAGTATGTGGTTCTTCTGCTATAGCAGCAACAGTTCCAGTAGTTAATGCTACAGACAAAGAAAAAGGAATAGCAATAACTATTGTAAATGTTACTGGTATATTTCTTATGTTTTTACTTCCAATAATATCTCAATTCTTATATAGTCATGAACTTGTAAAAACATCAGCAATGATAGGTGGTACATTACAATCAATTGGTCAAGTTGTGGCAAGTGGAGCTATAGTTGGGGAAAATGTAAAGGATTTAGCAACTATTTTCAAAATAATGAGAGTAATATTCTTAGTTGTAGTTGTTTTAGTATTTGGACATTTGAAAAATAAGTCTAACAGTGAAATTATTGAAGAAGAAAAAGATGAAATAAAAAAGAAAAAAATAAATATACCATGGTATGTACTTGGGTTTTTCATAACTTGTGCACTTTTTTCAATTAATATCATACCAAAAGAAGTATCTGTATTGTGCAAAGAAATAAGTAATAAATTTGAAATAATAGCACTAGCAGCAATTGGATTAAAAGTTAATGTAAAAGACTTAGTAAGACAAGGTAAAGCAGTTTCTTTATATGGTTTATTTGTAGGAACAGTACAAGTTATATCAGCGATAGTTTTGATAAAGATATTTATATAGAATAAAAGTATTGATTATAATATCAATCTACTTAATCAAAATAATATGTTATTAATAATCGATAATATAAATAAAAAATGAATTCTAATAAGCGTAGATGGGTATAAGCTTATTGGAGTTCATTTTTTATTTATAGTGAAAATTTAAAGTAAAATATTATTTTACATAATAATAACATTATAAATTTTGAAATTAGTTATCTTTGTGTTAAAATAAGAAAAATGCACATATCACAGTTAAGTATTTAAGCAGATAAATAAAATAAAAATATAAATATTAAGGAGATTTTTTATATGAATGTTTATGAAAAGAATAATGTAGTTATACTAGAAGGAGTAACAGATTTTGATCCAAAACATATATTTGAGTGTGGTCAATGTTTTAGATGGCAAAAGCAAGAAGATGGCTCATACACAGGAGTTGCGAAAGGTAGAATATTAAATGTAAAAAAAGAAGATGATAAAGTATATTTAAATAATACAAATTTAGAGGAGTTTAATAGTATTTGGTATAATTACTTTGATTTAGGGACTGATTATACAGAAATAAAAAACAATCTAAAAAGTATGGATGAATATTTAAATAAAGCTACTGAATTTGGATGGGGAATAAGAATATTGAGACAAGATGGATGGGAAATGCTTATATCATTCATAATTTCTTCTAATAATAGAATTCCTATGATACAAAGAGCTATAGAAAACTTATCAAAAAGTTTTGGTAAATACATAGGTGAGTATGAAGGTAAAGAATACTATGCATTTCCAACACCAGAAGAGTTAAATAAAGCCTCACAAGAGCAAATAAGAGCATGTCAAACAGGTTTTAGAGACAAGTACATAAAGAGTACTACACAAGCTGTTATAGAAAATAATGATAAGGTATCTGAATATGTAAATCTAAGTACAGATGATTGTAGAAAAGAGCTTTTAAAATTTAATGGAGTAGGTCCAAAGGTATGTGATTGTATTGCGTTATTTGGCATGCAAAAATATGACTCTTTTCCAGTTGATGTATGGGTTAAGAGAGTTATGCAAGAGTTCTACATAAATGAAGATATGAGTTTACCTAAAATGAGAACTTATGGGATTGATAAATTTGGAGAAATGTCTGGATTTGCACAACAATATCTATTTTACTATGCAAGAGAGCTTGGTATAGGAAAATAGACTTAAGGGGGAAGGAATTATGGGAGTGATAGGCACAATATTTCTGTTCTATTTAATTATATCATATCTAGCTGGAGCCATAATTTCTGTAATTATATTACTTGAAAATAGAGATCCTGCAAAAACCATGTCTTGGTTATTGATGTTTATCATATTTCCTGGGATAGGGTTAATTATATATGCTATTTCGGGTAGAAATATTAGAAAACGAAAATTATTTAAAACTCAAAAACTAGCTAATAATATAAAAGAAAAGAAACTTTTTGATACATTAGAAAAGATAACAGAAATTGTTGAACTAGAAAAAGAATCTATAAGGCAAAATAAGCTTTTAAGAGATGAAGAAGATGGTAGCTATAGAAAAAGAGTCATAAGCATGCTACTAAAGACTGGGATGTTTCCATTTACTAAAAACAATAAAGTAGATGTTTTTGTAGATGGAAATGAAAAATTTAAGAGACTTATAGAAGATATAAGAGAAGCTAAAGACCATATTCATTTAGAGTACTTTATAATCAAAGACAGTGAAATAGGTAGGGTGTTAAAAGAAGAACTTATAAAAAAAGCTAAGGAAGGTATTAAAATAAGAATTTTATATGATGATGTAGGGTGTTGGAGATTTTGGTTTAATAGAAAATTTTTCCGAGAAATGAGAGAAGTAGGTATAGAAATAGCAGCTTTTTTACCTACAAAATTCCCTATAATAGGAGGAAAGTTAAACTATAGGAATCATAGAAAAATTGTTGTTATTGATGGAATAATTGGATATACAGGTGGAATAAATATAGGAGATGAATATTTAGGAAAAAATGAGAAGTTTGGGTATTGGAGAGATACTCATATTAGAATTAAAGGAATTTCTGTATATATGCTTCAAATGACATTTTTGATTGATTGGTATTATACAACAAAAGAGGTTTTAGTCACTAAAAATTACTTTCCAAGTGTCGGAAATGTAGGTGAAAGTATGATACAAGTGGTAGCTAGCGGACCAGATAGTGATTGGGAAGACATTCATTATGCTTATTTTTCTGCTATATGTCAAGCTAAACAAAATGTTTATATAGAAACTCCATACTTTATTCCGGATGAGAGTCTGCTGAAAGCTATAAAAAGTGCTGCACTTAGTGGTGTAGATGTAAGAATAATATTTCCTAAAATTGCAGACCACAAAATAGTTAATATAGCATCTTATTCATATTTTGAAGAAATATTAAGAGCAGGTGGTAAAGTCTATTTGTATAAAAAAGGATTTATACATTCCAAAGTAGTAATAATAGATGATAAAATTGCTTCTGCGGGTACAGCAAACATGGACTTAAGAAGTTTTATGCTCAACTTTGAAGTGAATGCTTTTATTTATGATGAAGATGTTATCAAGGTAATGACAGATGATTTCTTTGAAGATTTAAGTTATTGTGAAGAGCTTAATTTAGAGGTATTCATGAACAGAAATATTGTACAAAAAATTAAAGAATCTGTAGCCAGATTATTTTCACCAATATTATAAAAAATTATTAAAAAAGGTATTGAAAATTATGTGTGATTGGTATATTATAATAATTGTTAGCACTCTAGTAGATAGAGTGATAATAAATAAAAAGTATATATATAAATCTACATACAAAAGTAGTATTAATTTAAAAATAACTAAAAACATAGGCAAACTAGTCTATACTTAATATTTTAGGAGGCGTGAATAATGAAAATAAGACCATTAGCTGACAGAGTAGTAATTAAAAAAGTAGAAGCAGAAGAAAAGACTGCAAGTGGAATAGTTTTACCAGGAGCAGCTAAAGAGCAACCTCAAATAGCTGAAGTTGTAGAAGTTGGACCAGGTGGAATAGTTGAAGGAAAAGAAATAAAGATGGAATTGACAGTTGGAGACAAAGTTATATTCCAAAAATATTCTGGAACAGAAGTTAAAATAGAAGGGCAAGAATATACAATACTAAGACAAAGTGATGTATTGGCTGTTATTGAATAAATATAGAATAAATTTATTAGGAGGGGTTTAAAATGGCTAAAGAAATTAAATTTTCAGAGGAAGCAAGAAGAGCTTTAGAAGCTGGTGTAAATAAATTAGCAGATACAGTAAAAGTAACATTAGGACCTAAAGGAAGAAATGTTATATTAGATAAAAAATTTGGTTCTCCACTTATAACTAATGATGGTGTAACTATAGCAAAAGAAATAGAATTAGAAGATAGATTTGAAAATATGGGAGCTCAGTTAGTTAAAGAAGTAGCAACTAAAACTAACGATGTAGCTGGAGATGGTACTACAACTGCTACAGTTTTAGCACAAGCTATAATCAGAGAAGGTTTAAAAAATGTAACAGCAGGTGCTAACCCAATACTTTTAAGAAAAGGAATACAAAAAGCAGTAACAGTAGCAGTAGAAGAATTAAAAAATCAATCAAGAATAGTAGAAACACAAGAAGCTATATCTCAAGTTGCTTCTATATCTGCTGGTGATGAAGAAGTTGGAAAATTAATAGCAGAAGCTATGGAAATAGTAGGTAAAGATGGAGTTATAACTGTTGAAGAATCTCAAACTATGAATACTGAATTGGATGCTGTTGAAGGTATGCAATTTGACAGAGGATTCGTTTCTGCATACATGGTTACAGATGTAGACAAGATGGAAGCAGTTTTAAACGACCCATATATATTAATTACTGATAAAAAAATATCTAACATACAAGAACTATTACCAATTCTTGAACAAATAGTTCAACAAGGTAAAAAGCTACTAATAATCGCTGAAGATGTAGAAGGTGAAGCATTATCTACATTAGTTGTTAATAAATTAAGAGGAACATTTGATGTAGTAGCAGTTAAAGCTCCAGGATTTGGAGATAGAAGAAAAGAAATGCTTCAAGATATAGCTATACTTACAGGTGGTCAAGTAATATCAGAAGAATTAGGATATGATTTAAAAGAAGCTGATTTATCTATGTTAGGTAGAGCTTCATCTGTTAAAGTAACTAAAGAAAACACTACAATAGTAGATGGTTCTGGAGATAAAAAAGCTATAGAAGATAGAGTAAATCAAATCAAACATCAAGTAGAGCAAACTACTTCAGATTTTGATAGAGAAAAATTAATGGAAAGATTAGCTAAGCTTGCTGGTGGGGTAGCTGTTGTAAAAGTTGGAGCTGCTACAGAGGTTGAGTTAAAAGAACGAAAATTAAGAATAGAAGATGCTCTTAATGCAACTAGAGCTGCTGTAGAAGAAGGAATAGTAGCTGGTGGAGGAACTGCTTTTGTTAGTGTTATACCAGCAATAGGAACACTAGTTGATAGTTTAACTGGAGAAGTTAAACTAGGAGCTCAAATAGTTAAAAAAGCATTAGAAGAACCATTAAGACAAATAGCTATAAATGCTGGTCTTGAAGGTGCTGTAATTGTACAAAATGTTGTTAATGCTGAAGCAGAAACTGGATTTGATGCTTTAAATGAAACATATGTAAATATGATAGAAGCTGGTATAGTTGACCCAACTAAAGTTAGTAGAAGTGCTTTACAAAATGCTGCATCAATAGCAAGTACTTTCTTAACTACTGAAGCTGCTGTTGCTGATCTTCCTGAAAAAGAAGATGTAGGAATGCCAGGAATGGGTGGCGGTATGCCAGGAATGATGTAATCTTAAAATATTTAAAAATATAAATTTTAAGATAGAGAACTATTTTGACTTAGATTTTAATATCTAAGTTGAAATAGTTCTTTTGTATGTATCTAATTTTTTATGTATTTACAACTTTAATATATATATTTGGATAATTAGTATCTAGACTATAATAATATCTTTGAAGTGGTATTGTTATTTTTTAGGTTATGATGTTAGATATATATTAATTAAGGTATAATTGTTGGTAGAGAATAAATCAAAGTTTAAAAGGATGCGATAATATGGATTTAAGAAAATTGCTTGAACAGGTTAAAAATGAAAACATTGATATAGATGTTGCATTAGAACAATTAAAAGATTTACCCTATGAAGACCTTGGATATGCAAATATAGACCATCATAGAGAATTAAGAAATGGATATCCAGAAGTAATTTATTGTGAAGGTAAAAGTGATGAACATATTTTAGGAATTATTGATAAAATGAATCAAAAAGGTTCTAATATATTGGGGACAAGATGTAGAAAAGAAACATTTTTAAAAGTTAAAGAAATTTATAGTCATGCTGAATATGAGGAATTATCTAAAATTCTTAAAATTCAAAATCATGTTATAGAGAATATTGGAAAAGGCAAAATTGTAATTGCAACAGGAGGAACTTCTGATATACCAGTAGCAGATGAAGCATATTATACAGCTAAATTTTTAGGTAATGATGTTGATAGAATATATGATGTTGGAGTGGCTGGTATACATAGACTTTTAAATAAGAGACATAAAATAGATAGTGCCAGGGTAGTAGTAGCTGTTGCAGGAATGGAAGGTGCACTTGCAAGTGTAATTGGAGGTCTAGTTGATGTTCCAGTAATAGCTGTCCCAACATCTGTCGGATATGGAGCCAATTTTGGAGGATTAGCAGCATTATTGGCTATGTTAAATAGTTGTGCGTCTGGAATATCTGTTGTAAATATTGATAATGGTTTTGGAGCAGGATATTTGGCAGCTATGATAAACAAATTATAATAAATATATTGATATAAATTAGACATAAATTATACGATATTAATCTAATGTTTATTAGATTTTTCATTATTAAAACTGAGGAGAAATATATGAGTGAAAAAATACTTTATTTTGATATAGTAAGTGGTATATCAGGGGATATGACCCTTGCAAGCTTATTAAATTTAGGTGTACCTAAGGAAATTTTTTTGGATGAAATTCATAAACTAAAAATGAGCGATGAATTTAATATAAATATAAGCTCAAAAAATGAAAGTGGAATATCAGGTACAACAGTAAAAGTAATTACGAAAGAAACACATATTCACAGGAATTTAGTGGATATATTTGAAATTATAGATGAAAGTGATTTAAATGAAAATGTAAAATCTAATGCTAAAAAAATATTTATGGTAATTGGAGAAGCAGAAGCAAATGTTCATGGAACTACGATAGATAAGATACACTTCCATGAGGTAGGGGCTATAGATTCAATTGTAGATATCGTAGGAGCATCTATATTAGTTGATTTACTTTGTATAGATAAGATTTATTCTAGTACAGTGTCTGTTGGCTCGGGATTTGTAAAATGTGACCATGGAGTCATGCCTGTACCTGCACCTGCAACTATGGAAATATTAAGAGGTGTACCAATTAAATTAAATAATGTAAGAGGAGAATGTACAACTCCAACAGGAGCTGCAATAATAAAAGTTCTGTGTGATGAGTTTACAGAGGATTTTGAGTTTTCTCCAATACAAATTGGATATGGAATAGGTCATAAGAAATTTGAAGTACCTAATATGCTAAGAACAGTATTAGGCGAAAAAAAAAAGAAGAATTAATTTATGAAATTAGTGCAAATATCGATGATATGTCTTCGGAAGTATATTCTTATTTGTATGAAAAAATATTAGACGAGAAAGCGTTAGATATTTATACAGAAAGCATTTATATGAAAAAGAATAGACCTGCAACGAAAATATCGATTTTATGTAATAAAGTAGATTTAGAAAAATTTATTGAAATATTGCTTTTAGAAACTAGCACTTTTGGAGTACGATATAATGCGTACAACAGAGAAATTTTAGATAGAAAGTTTGTAAAATTAGATACAGAATATGGATTAGTTACAGTAAAACTAGGGTATTACAAAGATAAACTAGTTAAAGCTACTCCAGAATATAATGAATGTAAAACTATAGCAAAAAATGAAGATATTCCTATAAAAAAAGTGTTTGCTGATATAAATTTTAGAATAAAAGAAGAATTTAGTGAAAACTTATTGACATAAGTAATAAATTTTGATAAATTAATACTCAGCCTTAATAAATAAAAGTAAACAGAAAAAAATATATAAAATATAAACTCACTCGTATATGCTCAGAGATATGGTCTGAGAGTCTCTACCAAGATACCGTAAATATCTTGACTATGAGTGAAATTATTATACCAAAAGACCTAGTTAAGTAAATGTGTAGGCTGAGTTATACTCCCTATATGTTGGCTATAAGATAAGGGCCATTTTGGAAGCCTGTATAGTAATTTCACTTTTGTTAGAAATTATGGAAGTTACTATACAGGTTTTTTGTGTAAAAAGATTTAATATAATTTAGACTGTATTGTGTTAAAATAAATATATATAAAAACTATATTATACAAGGAGAGATGTAAATTTATGAAACATGAATTAGTACTTGTAATAGATTTTGGAGGTCAATATAATCAGTTAATAGCTAGAAGAGTTAGAGAAAACAACGTATATTGTGAAATACTTCCATGTACTGCAAGCATAGAAAGAATAAAAGCAAAAAATCCTAAAGGGATAATATTTACAGGTGGGCCAAATAGTGCATACTTAGAAGATTCTCCAACAATATCAAAAGAAATATTTGAACTAGGAGTACCAATACTTGGTATATGTTATGGAGTTCAAATAATGTCTCATGTATTAGGTGGAGTTGTAAGAAAAGGCAACAAACAAGAAAAAGAATATGGAAAAACATCTATAACTTATGGAAAATCATCATTATTTGAAGGGATTACTACAAATAGTGTTTGGATGAGTCATACTGATTTAATAGAAAAGGCTCCAGAAGGATTTACTATAGTTGCAAACACTAAAGATTGTCCAGTAGCGGCTATGGAAAATGTAGAACAAAAACTATATGGAGTTCAATTCCATCCAGAAGTAGAACATTGTTTAGAAGGGGATAAGATACTTAAAAATTTCTTATACAATGTATGTGAAGTAAAAGGTGACTGGACTACAGATTCATTTATAGAAGATAAAATAAAAGAATTAAAAGAAAAAATAGGCGACAAAAAAGCTTTATGTGCTTTAAGTGGAGGCGTTGACTCTTCTGTTGCCGCAGTTCTTATTCATAGAGCAATTGGGGATAACTTGACTTGTATATTTGTTGACCATGGTTTGCTTAGAAAAAATGAAGGAGACGATGTAGAAAGAATATTCAGAGAGAAATTCGATATAAATTTAATAAGAGTTAATGCAGAAGATAGATTCTTATCTAAATTAAAAGGAATTTCTGAGCCAGAAGCTAAGAGAAAGATAATTGGTGAAGAATTTATAAGAGTATTTGAAGAAGAATCAAATAAATTAGGAAAAATGGATTTCTTAGTTCAAGGAACAATTTATCCAGATGTTATAGAAAGTGGACATGGAAATGGTGCTGCTACTATAAAATCTCACCATAATGTTGGTGGAATTCCTGAAGATGTAGATTTCCAAGAAATAGTTGAGCCATTAAGAGAACTATTTAAGGATGAAGTTAGAAAAATAGGATTAGAGCTTGGTATAGAAGAAGGATTAATATTTAGACATCCTTTCCCAGGGCCAGGTCTTGGAATAAGAGTTATAGGTGATGTAACTAAAGAAAAATGTGATATATTAAGAGAAGCAGATGCTGTCTATATGGACGAGCTTAGAAAAGCTGGTTTATATAGAGAAATATGGCAAGCTTTTGCAACATTACCAGATGTTAAGACTGTTGGAGTTATGGGAGATGAAAGAACATATGCTTATTTAGTTGGCTTAAGAGCAGTTACTTCTTCTGATGGAATGACTTCTGACTGGTATAAGATGCCTTATGATGTTTTAGAGAAAATTTCTAATAGAATAATCAATGAAGTTGATGGAGTAAATAGAGTAGTTTATGATATTACTTCTAAACCACCTGGAACTATCGAGTGGGAATAATTAATATTGAGCTAGAAGACCTTTAAATAGGGCATTTCTAGCTCTTTTTCTGTCCATTTTTTATGTGTTTTTATACATATCGTGCTGTGTAAATATTCTTTTGGGTTATATTTATGTTTTCAATGGAATGTGTAAAATTCAAAGTCATAATATATCTTAATTGAGCTAGACTTTGTGCTATAAATAATTATTTTACTCATAATGTTTTTCTTCTCTTTCAACTCCTGTATATAGTTTTGTAATCATTTGATAAAACAGACTGATTTCTTCATTTGAATAATCCTGAAATATATTGTTTAATTTCTCAGTATGAAGTTCCTGTACTTTTTGTGAATATTCATCTGCTTTTTTTGTTAATACAATAGAAGTATTTCTTTTATTATTGGGTTCATGCTCAATAGCTATAAACCCTTTGTTTTCAAGAGAAACAGCTAGTTTTTTTATATTTTGACGTGAAGACCCTAAGAGTTTTCCAAGATAAGTAAAAGTAGTTTTTTCATCAGCATGCTTTACCATTGTAAGAAGCATAAATTGTTTTAAAGTAAGATGTTCATCTGCTTTATCAAAAATAGTTTGTAATCGGTTTTGTAAAATAAATATGCTTGCAAAAATACCTCGAACTTCATTATTTCTTTCACCACTAAAATTTTTAATCATATTTTTAATTTGCATAAGATACTCCTTTCATGTGAAATCTACTATTTACATTATAGTAATAAGTTGCTATAGTGTAAATAGTAACTTATTACTATAATTTACACAAGGTATTTTTCAGTTGCCTTAACTAACAACACTCAGAATCTTTAAATACTTTACCTTAGGGAGGAAATCAAATGATAAGGAAAAAACAAATGACCTGGCTAAATATTTCAGCAACCATTATATTCATACTATTGCTAATCATTACAGTTTGTGGAATATTTTCATTTTCTATAGATAATAAATATGAGGCAATAAACCTATATGGGCAAGTTATTGAGATGTATGGTACAGGTATCTATCAATATGACTCATATTTCAAGGCGCCTATATTGATAGGTTCAGACTTAGTAATGTTTTTAATTGTTGTTCCAGTTATTGGTTCATACATATTTCGTGATATAGATACAGTAGAACAAAAAACAAATTTTCTCACAATTCTAGGTATCGTTTTGTATTATGCTTTTAGTATTTCGTTTGGTGTTGCACATAATCAGTTACAACTAGTATATATTTTGTTAACTTCAATTTCATTTTTCACTCTATTTACTTTACTGATGGATATTTATGGAATATCACTTTGCTATAACTGTTCTTTCTATTTAAGAAAGGTAGAATACATGTTTTTGATATTAGCAGGTACTTCAAATATTATTGCATGGTTACCAGATGTATTACATTCATTATTTACAAGTAGTACACTTGAGAGAATAGAAATGTATACTACAGAAATTACTTATGTGCTTGATATGGGAATTATTAGCCCTTTGGTTTTTATTATTATTTATCTATTAATAAAAAAGAAAAGCTATATTTCATTAGTTTTATATAGAATGATATTAGTAACATTAAAAGTTATTGGGGTAATGCTTCCAATACAAACTCTTGTACAGCTACGAGCAGGCATTTATATTCCAATTCCTGAATTGGTTACGAAAGTTGCTATTTTTGTGACACTTGCGATAATCTCTATCTATTTTGATAAGTTAAATAAAAAAAGAATTACAGTGATTCTGTCAAATAATAATTTTTAGTTTCACAGGATGCAAGCTCAAAACAAGTAGAATATATCATGGTAAATTGTTTTTATCATATGCATTTTAAAAGGTATATGTCGTAATGACATATACCCCTTACTCAGTTTATTTTATTATATATTAATCATTAAACTTGAATTTTATGTTTAGTATTTTTGTTGTATTCTATTGATTTTCTATAAACCACTCATATACTGTCTGACAAAACTTTTCACTATTTAAATAGTAGCTATTATGAACATCATCAATTTCAACAAGCTTTTTTTTACAGCTCAACGAATTATAATAGCTATCAAAATACTTAGGTTTGAAATATCTATCATGAAGCGTTTTAAAAACAAGTGTTGGAATATTAACTCCATTTTTTATTACACTATCTTGTGCGACAAAACATTCTAACATTGTATTCATTACCTTTGTGCTATTTTTCCAAATATTAGGATTGTCTTGCTCAATCATTTTGTAAAACGCATTATCATGGGCTTCATTATAACCTTCATATTTAGGTGGTTTTACTGTTATATGAAAATTAGGAAGGAGTTTGAGGAAAAAGTTTAATAATTTAACAGTGGGATAAGGATAACCTACTCCTGACGTATTTTTATAATCAACACAGGCAAACTGGGCAAAACTTTTTAACTTATTGCTTGTACATGCATAATACTGTGCAAACATGCCACCAATACCTGCATTTCCGTATAGATGTATGTTGGAAGAATAATTCTTTTCTATATACGCAATGACAGAGTCTAAGTCTTTTACAATTGAATTACGTGAAAAATCTTTCTCATTACCACCGCTTTTACCTGTTCCTGAAAAATCAAAGGCAAAGACATTTACATCATATTGGGAAAGAGGTTCGTATGCTAACTGTAAATCAAGCGTAGTCACAATAGGAGTATGTGTAACAATAATATTCATAGATGATTTTCCACTAATGAATGAATTACAAAAAATCACTGTATTTCCGTTTGGTATTTTTATATGTTGCCAACTCACTTACTTTTCCTCTCTTTCATATGTAAAATATTAGAATAATCAAATTATAAATTATTTATTGGTCATATTTTATCACAGTTACATATTAAAGTCATTTATTTTTTAGTTGTATTATAATATTAATAATAAAGCAGTATATTAGAATGAAATTTATATAGTGAAATTCATATAATAAAATTTATTTTCAGGATAATTAAAAACTACCTTTTAATTTTAGATTAAAATCTTGATATTTTTACAAAGGTAGTAGAGTAAAGAATAGTC